>NZ_JAKGUE010000003.1 GCF_021568795.1 Dethiosulfovibrio faecalis | reverse complement strand
ATTATGTCCCCCTCTTTCTGAGACCTATGATACAGCAGCCTGTTCTTGACCTTAACCTAGCAACTTACTCGGTGGTCCATTTTTCCGGGTCCACTATACTGTTGTCTTTTGTGGTTTAGAATTAGACAGTCTACAGAGGAAAGCTCCCTGACATAGTCGTCATAACTCATAAAATCAGTTAAAGGTCTAAATCTATCTCCCCACATCTCTTTCCCTAACCTTATGACGCTAGCGGCATGGTCTTGGTCACCGTAAGACAAAGGACAAAGGACTTCAAAGTCTGAGCCAAGACTTCCCTTTATAGCTCTAAAAACCTCCAAATGGTTATTGCTAGGATCGGCAGAGTTGCCAATTTGGATCTTAAGCTTTTTTCTGCCATCAACGTGATTTTTCAGAGCAAGATCTATGTCGAAAGGAATGCTCTCATCCAAAGTAGGGTAAACAAACCGATTAAAAACAAGCTTTTTATTGTACAGCTTGCGAGCAATGGAAACATCACCCTCAAGAGCAGTATGAACGTGTTTAAAATGTATCAAACCAACTTTCTTGATAAAAAAACCGATTTTTTCTAAGGGTAAAGGGTGGCAAAAGACTGGAATATAAAACCCCGCCCCAAATAATCCAGTGAAAAGTTACACCACGTCTTGCAAAAAAACAGATTGATATCATATTATCTATCGAATGAAAAAAACATGGTCATACTTGTTCACAACATCAAGCAACTTTAATAATTTTTCCGATCTATACCGCGGTTTTTTTTAAACAGACAGGGGATATCGAAAAATTTATTTTTATAATCATACAATATAAAAAAATTACCCGGGTAGTTTTTGTTAATTTAAAGAAATATTGAGAATATGTGGAATCAGGCAAGACATGTAGAATTTTCTTAGCTATAAACCCTCTCCAGCACCTCGACGGTCTTTCTTCCCTCTCTTGCGGTGACGAAGCCGTAAGATTTAGAGGTTCCATCCAGCATTCCTGGAAGATCACGGTACAGAACATAGTGTCCCCCACCGTAGACACTCTTAGGGTCGTAACTGGTCGATTCAACCTCGTCATCCATGGGATGGGGCGAGTCGAATTCCCAGATATCTATCTTATTCATGGCGACACCGCCGATCTTTACGGTGCCCTTCTCTCCCATTACCGTTATGCTTCCCTCCAGGTTTCTGGGGTAAGTCAGCACCGATACGTTTATGTTCCCTACGGCTCCGTTTCGAAACTTGAGGCCGACCGTTATGGTGTCCTCCGCCTCTATACGTCTGCCCAGGGTGGAAGAAAATGCGTGCACCTGCTCCACCGCCCCTCCCATCCATTGAACCATGTCAACGTAGTGGGCGGCCTGGTTGGCGAGGCATCCTCCATCGAACTCCCAGGTTCCCCGCCAGGGGGCCATGTCGTAATAGTCCTGGGGCCTGGTCCATAGAACGTTGGAGGTTATCATGTGGATTCGGCCGAACCGCCCGGCCTCAAGGGCCTGACGAAGCAGCACTATGGTGGGGTTGAGCCGGTTCTGCTTCACCTCCATGTAGAGCACCTTGGCCCTGTCGCAGGCCTCTATGGCCCGATCCACCTTTTCGAGGCTTGTGCCAAGAGGCTTTTCGGACAACACGTTTACCCCTGCCTTCGCGGCTGTTACGGCGTGGTCCGGGTGCATTCCCGAGGGGGTGCAAAGGGCGATCATGTCTATGCCTTCTTTTTCAAGCATCTTTTCGTAGTCGGTGTAGGCAGTGCAACCGGTCTTGGCGGCCGTTTCGGCAGCCCGATCCTCCAGTATGTCGCAACAGGCCACGAGCTTCAGTTCACTAACCTTTTCTATGGCTGCCACGTGGCTAGCGCTTATCCTTCCGCAACCTAATATGGCTATGTTATGCATTTTCTCTCCTCCCAAGCTACAGCAGATAGGCGTTTTCGAGCTCCGACGGATCTACTTTCAACGTCGGTGCCAGAACGTTTTTGGTGTCGAAGACGAGGCTGGAGTTGTCCGCCACCAGCTTGTAGTCTACCTTGTTTTTGTGGGCTGTGGCTATGACCACGGCGTCGTATTCCTTCAGGCTTTTTCCCGTTATGTCTACGGAACTCACCTTTTCGCCTTTCCAGTCGACCTCGGGGCAGTAGGGGTCGTGATAGTTCACCACCGCTCCTTTACGCTCCAGTTGTTCCCACACCTTGAGGGACGGAGATTCCCTGAGGTCGTCTATGTCACCTTTATAGGCGACTCCCAGCAGAAGTATTTTGCTGCCTCTGAGGGGTTTGGATCTGTCGTTGAGCAGGTCCATCAGTCTTTCGACTACGTGGTCCGGCATGGAGTCGTTTATCTCTCCGGCCAGCTCTATGAGCCTGGTGTGGTAGTCGTATTCCCTGGCCTTGTAGGTGAGGTAGAAGGGGTCCAGAGGGATGCAGTGGCCGCCTATTCCAGGGCCGGGATAGAAGGGAACGAAGCCGAAGGGCTTTGTGGAGGCGGCTTTTATGACGTCCCAGACGTTTATTCCCATTTTGTGGCAGAGTATGGCCATTTCATTGGCCAGGGCGCAGTTTACGATGCGGAAGGTGTTTTCCAGTATTTTGGTGGCCTCCGCCTCTTTGGGACTGGATACGACGAATACCGGGGCGTCCAGCACCGATTCGTACAGGGTTTTGGCTATTTCGGTGCACTGAGCGGTGCAGCCTCCGACCACCTTGGGGGTGTTGTGGGTTTTGTATGTCGCATTGCCCGGGTCTACTCGCTCGGGGCTGAAGGCCAGGTAGATGTCCGTTCCTACTTTAAGGCCCGACGCCTCCAGGAGGGGTTTCAGTATTTCCTCGGTGGTTCCGGGGTAGGTGGTGGATTCCAGCACAACCAGCATGTCTTTATGCAGCCTTTTCGCAACCTCTTTCGTGGATGCCTCGACGTAGGAGAGGTCCGGCTGTTTGAATTTGTCCAGAGGCGTGGGAACGCATATGGCGACGACGTCGCAGTCTTTAAGGCCGTCGAAATCGGTGGTAGCCTTTATGAGGCCTTTGGAGACGAGGTCCTTGAGCTCTTCCGGGACTATGTCGCCTATGTAGTTTTCCCCTCTGTTTATCTTGTCGCATTTGTCCTGCTGAACGTCGAAGCCGAGGACGGAGAAGCCCGCCTTGGCTTTTTCCACGGCCAGGGGAAGGCCTACGTAGCCCAGGCCTATTACTCCGATTTTGGCCGTTTTGTCTTTTATTCTGTCGATCAATGCCATGGTGAGGTCGGTCTCCTTTATCCTTCGTAATATGTCTGGTTTTCTATGAGCTGCTCTTCCGGTACCGGTTTCATCTCTTTGGCGGGGCATCCTGCCACCACCGTTTCGGATGGAACGTTTTTGGTGACCACCGCTCCCGCCGCGACGAGGGCGTCTTTACCTATTTCCACTCCGGGAAGCAAGGTCGCGTTGGCCCCTATTCTGGCTCCTTTTCGGAGGACCGGTCCGGCGAAGTGTTTTTTACGCTCTTCGGTTCGACCCAGGTAGTTGTCGTTGGAGAAGGCCACGCAGGGGGCTATGAAACAGTAGTCCTCCACGGTGCTCATGGCGGTTATGTAGGCGTTGCTCTCTATTTTGCATCTTTTGCCGATGGTCGTCTTGTTTTCCACGGTGGCTCCTCTGCCGATTATGGTGAGTTCGCCGATGGTTACATCCTCTCGGACGGTGGCGCAGTCGCCGAAGAAGACGGAATTTCCAATTTCGGCCCCGCGATAGATAACACAGCAGGCCCCTACCGTTACAGATTTGCCAAGCACCAGAGGGGGAAGTTCCACGGCCTCGCCTGTGGTGGCGGAGAGGCCCGCCTTGGCGGGGCATTTGCCCAGTATGGCTCCGTCCAGGATGATGGAGCCGTCGCCTATATGAACGCCGGACCTTATGACCACGTTGTGACCGATCCGGACGTTTTCTCCTATCCGAACGTCTTTCTCTATCACCACGTTCTGTCCGATCGTGGCGCTTTCGGGGCAAGGGCTGTTTATCATTGGGTGGCTCCTTTCAGTATCGATCTCAAGGCGAGAACTATCTTCTCCGCCGCATTTCCGTCGCCGTAGGGGGTGGGCGGTGTCGTTCCGTCGGTTTGGGCGATGGAGAGTCCTTTTTTTACTATGTCCTCCGAGTTAGGCTCCGCCAGGAGGTTCCAGCCGCAGTCGGTAAGCTCTCTCCAGCCGGTGTCGGGCATTATAACCAGGGCCCTTTTTCCGGCGAAGACGGCTTCTTTCTGAAATCCACCGCTGTCGGTAACGGCGAAGGCGCAGTTTTCAGCCAACCCCATGAGCTGAAAGTATCCCACGGGGGAAACGATCTTGATGCCGTCCGTCAGGCCGGAGAGGCCGAACTCCTCTATCCTCTTCGACGTTCTGGGATGGGCGGGGAAGACTATCTCCAGATCGAGGGTCTTTCCCAGCTCGGAGAGGCCCTTTAGGATCTCGCCGAGCTTTCGTTCGTCGTCCACGTTGAAGTCCCTGTGAAGGGTCACCAGAACGAAGCGATTCGGCTTCAGACCCAGTTTTTCCGTGACTGCTCCGTCGAAGCTGGAACGCATCATGAGAAAAAGGTCGTACATGACGTCTCCTACGTTGTGGACGCCTTGGGTTATTCCCTCATTCGCCAGGTTGTTTGCCGCTGTTCGAGAACAGGTGAAGAGATATCTGGACAGATGGTCCGTGACGACTCTGTTTATCTCCTCCGGCATGTCCTTGGGGTTTTGCCTTATGCCCGCCTCTACGTGAGCCACGGGGATTTTAAGCTTGGATGCCGCCAGGGCTCCGGCCACGGTGGTGTTGGTGTCGCCGTAGACGAGGACCATGTCGGGCCGTTCTTCCAGCAGCACCGCCTCGAAACGCTCGAGGGCGCGGGCCGTCATAGCTCCGTGGGACCCGCTGCCTATGTCCATGGAGTGATCCGGATTTTTTATGGATAGCTGGTCGAAGAAGGCTCCGGACATGGAGGCGTCGTAATGCTGTCCCGAGTGGACCAGCACGTGATCCCAGGCGGAAAGACGGCGCACCTCTTTGTATATCATGGCCTCTTTGACGAACTGGGGCCGAGCTCCTACGAGGGAGATTACCTTGGGCAATTCAAATCCTCCTTCAAGCAAAAGAAAAATCTAACTACGAAAAACCTTGCCGACCACCAGTTTCAAGATAAATACAGGCCTCCAAGATTCAGGCAGGTCTCTGTAAAATCCTAATTTTTCACAGATCAATACATGAAGGATTACAGAGAAAAGGGCCACCGTCAAGGGAATTATCGTGCCAGAAAGAAACAACTTCAACGGTACGACCCACAGAGCCGCCACAAACAGCTGACACGCTATGGGAGCCGCTATCTCCCTGAAGAGGCCGGGAGTCAACCTGGTCATATAAACGAAAGAGGATATCAGCCATACCAGGCTGGTGGCGAAACATATGCCGGGAGCTCCGAAACGAGAGGCAAAAAACCAATCCAACAGGGCGTTTATTAGAATCGAAACATAACTCCAGGACACCACCAAGCTTAGCCTGCCGATCGACTGTATATATCGAAAAAGCACCGTCTGCCATAATGCGAAAGGCAATGCGATCGCCAAAGCCGAAAGGCAGGCTGAGGTAAGGTCCGTGGCGTAGGAATCGAAAGCGCCGTAGTTGAACACCAATGTCACAAGGGGCTTCGATACCGCCATCATGGCCATCCCGCAGATCATAAAGTAGGCCCAACCGATGGACAAGGCCCCTTTTAACTGCCCTCTGGCCTCTCCACGTTGGGCCACGGCCTTGCTGGACTTGCTGAGATACATAAGCAAGGGAGCGACGGCAAACCCCAAAGGCAACCCGAACACCACGCTGGCATAGCTTATGGCGGAAACGTTCCCCACCGGAAGAGAAGACGCGAAAAAACGATCGGTAGCCAGATAAAGGGAGCTGGCACCCGCCAAACCCAGACACAAAAGACTATCTCGCCCGGCCTTGCCTAACAGATCCCGAGGAACGGACCGATATCTCAATGGGAAGCCCCTCAGAAGCCGCCAGAATAGAATGGAACACAGGACAAGGGCCACGCTTTGGGCTACGGCAAGGCTGTAGCTACCCCACCTCGTAGCTAATAACACCATCAAGGGCAACATCACCAGATTGAAGGGAGAGGTGGCGACGGACGAGAGGGTATATCTGCCCTTGTGGGTGGACCAGGAAATCATGAAGCCGTTCAACACAGTGGCGATTCCCCAGGGCAGCAGCAAGAGCAGCATCCTGGAAGCGATTATCAGCCTTTCCTGGTCGAAATGAAGGGCGAAAAGACTTACGTAAGGGAGAGAGAAAAGACCAAGCACAACCACCACGAACAGGGTTATCGCCACGGCGATCCGAAAAACCGAGGCCATAAAATCACGATCTCGCCCCTCTTTTTCCGCCATCGCAAGGATGGGAAGCACCGCCGACTCAAGGGTATTCTGAGCAGTTCCCGCCAGCAGAGTCAAAGCCCCGATTGCCACATAGTAAGAATCCATTCCGGCGGAAGCTCCGAACATTACGGCCATCAACACCATCCGTCCGTAACCCATCGCCTTGCTGACCACAGTGATTGCAGTCATTACGATGGAGCTTCCCAAAGCGGACCTATCTTTTGTCAGCGACCGCACGAAAGATTTTATTCTATTCACAACACGGAACCTCCCATACGGCCTTACTATATATGAGTAAAAATACTACTCGAAACGCAATTGGTCAAGACCGTTACTGAAGAATACCCTTCAGATTCTTTTCCAAAAAGCGGATGTCCGACGACAGGGATTCCCTTGTCATTTTTATGCCGAAAGAATCGTACTCCGGCGGAGTTGGAAGGTCGTAAACCTTTTTTGCTATAATTGCCGCAACCTCCGGTGAATAATGGTGGGCATCTTTGAAATTAGCTGCAATGTTTTCCGTCACGTCGTTGACGTACATAAAGTTCCAAACGGCTCCAAACACGTCGACCAGATCTTTGACCCAACGTTTGTAATCCTCCCAACGGCCCTCTGAAATAAGTAACTTTACAAAAGAAACTGTAACCGGAGTAATAAAAACATAGATCTTAGTGTCTGGAAATTTTTCTTTCAATTTTTCAAAAGAAGCTTTATTACCGTTATAAACGTAGCTACCACCATATACCTCTGCTCTATATCTATTTATTTGCGCCTTGATGGCTTTCTCCCTAAAGACATCATCGATAGGAAGAGACATCCTTTTAGCTAATATATTTTTTTTACAACGAAAATATGCATCATGTGTATTCTTATCTGCGTCCCTTTTGATTGCTTCCAAAGAATAAAGCATTAAATTTAAACTCAAGAGAGATCTATATCGAAACCCTACAGAATTGGCTCTGTCTATATACCAAGAAGAGTCCTTAAAAGTCGTCTTGATTGCCATGTTGGTATCGTAGAAACTGACGCCAAGCAGTATACACTTAATACTCCCTCCTTGTATTTCTTTTGCATATTTAGCATAATCCAGATATTCCGTAGATCTCATGCTACCACACGAATAGTTGAAGGCCCTTCCGGGAACCTCTCGAGAATCCAAATAGGACACCCTGCTATTTCCGAAAATCAGAGTATCGTAATCCACGTCGTGAAAGGTCAGCCAATCGGTTTTCTGTTGACGCTCGTCGAACATGGGTTGATTCTTTCCTAACAAAACCTCGTGGTCGAAGCACCACAGCGGATCGACCATATAGTTTATGCCGGCAACCGTTCCACAAAACGCAGTTGCGGTGAGCAACGTCACGAGGAGAAAACTTTTCCATCCCTTCATATTAGACTCCTCCTCAAAACTGAAAGTACAGGAATTCGGATATTCGGTTGAGGAAACATACGCTTACCCCCAGCAGACCACCTAAGACGACGGCCCAAAGGAATCTGAACCGCTTTCTTCTGAAAAAAGCCTTACTCCATTCGTAGCTATTAGGAAGAACAATTACCGCCAAAAAACAATAAAATATAAACAAGAGTTCTTTTCTAGGATTCAAGATTCCCCATGAAAAAGGATAGTAAAAGTCCACCCCCAAAGCCTCCAATATCCTTCTTCCCGCCGCGATGGGCATATAGTTCGGCGGAAGAACCGCACCGTTAAACCCGAACATTCCCCCTAGTATGTCCCAGGCTCTGGAGAAGGTGGTGGCTCTAAAGAAAACCCACGCCACGACGACGGACGGAAAGGTCAGCCCCCACGAAAGAACGCGGGATAAAAAAGACGGTCTCCCGTCCCGTCTGGGAAAGACGGAGCGAAAGACGTGGTTTATCGACAGGAACAGTCCGTGAAGCCCGCCCCAAACCACGAAGTTCCAGGAAGCGCCGTGCCAAAGGCCTCCCAAAAGCATGGTGGTCATGAGGTTGGCGTAACGGCGCATCGAGCCCTTTCTGCTGCCCCCCAGAGGAATGTAGAGGTAGTCCCTGAGGAAGGTGGAGAGGGATATGTGCCATCGCCGCCAGAAGTCTATTATCGACGTGGCTTTATAGGGCGAGTCGAAGTTTATCGGCAGGTCGATGTTGAACATCCTACCCAGCCCCAGAGCCATGTCCGAGTACCCGGAAAAATCGAAGTATATCTGGAATGTGTAGCACAGCGCTCCAGCCCAGCCCTCGAAGAAGGTTACCGTGTCGGAGCCGTCGAACACCGCCGCCACCCAGGGCGAAAGGGTGTCCGCTATGACGAGTTTCTTGAACAGTCCCAGGGTGAGCAGGGTTACACCCATGGCAAGGTTTCTGTAGCTCAGGCCGAAGGTTCTCAGGCGGGAGAACTGGGGCATTATCTGGTCGTATCGCACTATAGGTCCGGCTATGAGCTGGGGAAAGAACGTGACGAACAGTGCGTAGTGGGTGAAGGCGTGTTCCTTGGCCAGTCCCCTGGAACAGTCGATGAGATAGGCTATCTGCTGGAAGGTAAAGAACGATATCCCAAGAGGAAGAAAGATGTCTCTGGTCGTCCAGCTCCATCCGCCCAGCCAGGCCGCGTTGGACATGATGAAGTTGGCGTATTTGAAGTAGCCTATGAGACACAGGTTCACCGCCACCCCCACGTAAAGCCACGCCTTGCCGCTTTTGCCCCTGTCGATGCTCTTCTCTATGATCCTGCCCCAGGAGTAGTTGAAAAGTATGGAGAACAGTATGAGGAAGACGAAGGGGGGATTCCAGTAGGAGTAGAACGCCAGAGAGGCCACGGTCAGAACCGCTATCGCCACGTCGGTTACGTGTCTGGAACAGGCGAAGCGGAAGAGAACCCACGTTATCGGCAGAAAAACGAAGAGAAACGCATAGGAATTGAATAACACCGGATCACCTCATCGAACGATTGGTATATACCGGGTTATCCTATCACGAGATGGAGGGAAAGACACGAAAAGGACCCGGCCTTTCGGCCGGGCCCTTTTCTTTTGAGGATATCGGAGTGGGTGCCGGTTCTGATCAGTGAAATGGTTTGTTGGTCGACTTTGTATATCAGGATCCAATCGGGTTCTATATGAAGCGAGCGATGGCTGCCCCAGTTTCCTAGCATGGAATGATCATTGTATTGAACTGAGTTGATCGTTTCAGCTTCGGCATCAGATACCGAGGTCTTCATACAGGTCGTCGAGAGACTGAAATTCTTTTCCTTCTCCGGAAGCGACCTCGGCCATAGCCTGGCGGGTAGTAGCGTTGGGGATCTCTACCGGGAATGGAAGTCGTCCGCTCGTTCCGATCTGTACCAGCGTCATCCTGACGGCGTCGGATATGGATAGCCCCATCTGCGAAAGGGCTTCCGATGCTTTCTGTTTGGTTTCGCTGTCTATGCGAACTCTGATAGAACTATCACAGGCGGTCATCTTTATCGCCTCCTTGTAGGCACATTGTATCAACAGATCAAGGAATGATCAATTAAGGGCACCACTCTTATGGAGAGAACAAAAAGGACCCGGCCTTTCGGTCGGGTCCTTTGGGGGTTACAGCAGGTCTTTCAGAAAATCCGCCAGCTTTTTTCTCAGCTTTCTGACCATGACGCTGACGTTTTGCTGGGAGCATCCCAGGTCTTTCGCTATCTCGCTTTGCCTCAGACCTCGAAGAAGGTCTTCAACCAGCAGAAATTCCTGGGGATCTATGGGTATTCCCGCAAGCAGAAGCTTGGGGTTGTATAGTGGGTTCGGATCCTCCGGCTCGTAGCCGGTCTCGGCCATCTCCTCGAAGCTGCCGTGGTCCGCCTGACGACGGAGTTTTTCCGCGGCGTCTCTTACCCTGCCGGGAAGCATGTTGGACAGGTAGAGGGGCAGGGGCCGTTCGTCCGGACATTTTATTATGAGCTCCAGTGCATGACAGGCAGCCTCGCCCAAAAGTTCCTCGAAGTCGGCGCCCCGCCCGGCGTAGCGTTTCGCCAGGCTTTTTATAAGGGGCAGGTATCGAAGCACCAGTTCCTCCAGATCGAGAATGTCGTCGGTTCCGTCGCAGGGGCAGTCCCCTCCGATGAGTTTGCTTTCGTCTATAGGTCCTACGGTTTTTCCTTTTTCCTGGTGCATCTTCTATAAACCTCCTTCGATTTCATACAGCTAGATGGACGAACCCCCTGTCCCTATAGGGCAGCACGGAGTCGAAGCCTTCTTCTTCGGCTATGGCGCAGAAGAGTTCCTGACGGCTTTTAGAGACCGCCACGTCCGCCGCCGCGCCGTTCATGTGTCGACTGCGGGACACGCCTCCGACCTCGGAGTTGTGCCTTGGGCATCTGTAGCCGCTGGTTATCCGCAGTGGACCCCAGCGGCCCCGGAGGGCCTCCAACCGGCTCAGAAGCTCCGGTTGGAGGCGCACCGTGAGGCAGCAGGGACACTGAAACTCCCTAAGCGAGAAGTGGGGCGCTATGCGGATATCGTTGTCATCCACGACGGCCTTCCTCGACTATGGCCAGTTTCAGTTCCTGTATGGCCTGGCTGAGCCCTTCGAGTCTGCTTTCCATGCGGATGAGCAGGTAGGCTGCCACCGCTACGGAGAAGCCGCTCTGGGCTATTCCGGCCAGTAAGTCCTCCATTTTTTCCGTCCTCCTCGTTACTGGGTTATGATCTCCGCCACGGTGCGATCGATAAGCTCCGCTTCGACTATGGCGGTTACCGCCGGAAGAACCGCTCCGTTGTCTATGACGGACTGCATGGCCGCCCTGACCTCGGTTTCCGTGAGGGTTTCCTTGGCGTGCTTGAGGGAGATGCTCTTTTTCGTTCCGTCCGCTCTCCCGAAGGTCATCTTAACGGTTTTCATGTTTTCACCTCCTCTCCTGTGCGCTTAAATTTCGAACGGTCCGGTTAGTCCGAGACGATGTCGGTGTCGATCTTGTGGACTTCCACGACGGGAACGTCCAGAAGGGTTCCCATTGCGGCGGACACTGCGTCCAGCTGGTCGGCGGTCATGGCGGGGTTGGCGCCGGATATGGACAGGCTCCCGAGCTTGGGAACGCCGTCCGCCGAGGTTCCAACCTGACAGCGAAGCACTACTCTGCTGTTCGACGGTACGAAGGATGCCATTCGAGCACCTCCTTTCTTCTTGGGGTCTATTATGTAAAGTGGGCTCGGGAGGGGTTTTATACAAAGAGATTCATAAACGATTTTCCTCAGAACGTTTACTCGACCTTGATTATAGTAACTCGATCAAAATTTAACAAGATCTTGATTATAATTAGTTTATAATCCATGATGGGGAGTATCGATACAAAAAGAGCAGGCTTGACTTTGTCTGAAAAGTCAAGCCTGCTCCATCAATCGATTTATTTGATCGGTAGCGTTATGCTCGTCGTTCCTCCAGCTTTTCGGCGTAGTGGCAGGCAACCCAGCGACCGGGCTCCATCTGACGAAGCTCCGGGGTCTCCACTGTGCACCACATCGTATCAATGCATTGGGGAATGATCAATTACGAGAGCCGATCCGTCAGGGCTTTGATGCGGTGGCTGTGCCGCAAATATCGTCAATAAGAGCTCGGTGTCATCGATCAAACGATACTCTGGACGCTTCCCCGAAAGTTTTTCACTTACGGAAAGAATGATGGGCACTCCCTCGCCTCGTTTATCCATGAGAAAATTGCGTTCCCCTGGAAAATCGGCAAAGGGCATCGGGCAACGCGCAAGTAAGCTGGTAAGGAGCTCATTACGAGAGGACTGACGAAGAGGCAGACTCTCGATCGTCATCGTGTTAAGGATAGCTCCGGGAGAAAAAAGCTCAACACGATCGGAGAACATGTGTAATCGAACTTTAGAGCCCTGAATTGAATAGTCTCTGTGTGCGACGGCGTTTACCAACGCTTCAAATATCGCCTGCATCGCAAACTGTGGGATGTCTCGTCTCGCAGGCTCCTTGACCGCATAAACTTTCATGTTTTTTTCTACGAACTTGTAAGCCTCTATAATCTGGACATCCAAAGGTCCAAAGATGTCTCTTGCATCCAGCTGGTATGCTGCATCCCGTTCGGTTCCCCGATAGGCAACCGCTTGAATGAATGCGTTAGGTAGAAACTCCTGAGGATTTTTACATGCCATCAGTATTCCACTGACACTGGGACATATCTTACCGTCATCATCCTGCGTCAACAGCTTTAGCTTAATCAAAAAGTCGTCATCGCTATCTGGAGACAGCGGCGTTTTGAACTTTCCCCATAAGTTTTTTTCGAGACACTCTCGGGGGGCAACGGTGACCGACTGTTCATCAAAACGGATGATTCTGGCCTGACTTCGCTGTTGAAAAAGCCTGGCCAATATATCAGGAGTCATCTGTCGTTTCGAGCTACCGATTCTATGGTAGTATCCGCCGGGGCTTTGATGGACATACAGACTCTTGGGAACGTCTACTCTGACAATAACCCGTTCCACACCGTCTTCGGCTACTACCGGCAGCTTTCTAATTCGGCAAAAAAGTTGAGGATTGACGAGGTCGTTGCATATTCCTCGCAGCCAGGTTTCGACTACGTCCAACTTGTCTTCAGGAATACCAACGACCGTTCTCGACTTATCGTCAACCCCTAATACAAAAACTCCGTTTGACGTATTCGCCATCGCAGCTAGCTCATCGGCCATGCTGTTGCGATGGGGCTCGTTAACCTGATTTCCCTTGTATCTCAGGTCTTTCAGTTCAAGAGAGGAGTCCTCCCCCAATCGAATTTGTTTTAATAGTTCATCCGTAGCTTGAAACATAAATTAAACCTCCAGGGCTATGCGCTCATAGCGCTTTTTAAACGCTTGACGGCCACCTTCCATGATGGTGCAGACAGAGTCTCGAATGCTTGATTCCTCAAGGCCGCCCTGTCGATCGATTTGTACCTGGCCGTTTTCATATTTCAGGACATGCACCAGCTCGGAATCGCCGTTAACGACGATATTGGGGTTGTGGGTCACGATGATAAGCTGACGTCTCCTTTTGTTTTCGTGAATCTGATTTACGACAAGGTCACATATCAATGCGTTATCCAGATCGTCTTCCGGTTGGTCTATAATCAACGGCTCATCGCCATGGCTCAACAAGAAAGCAAGAATAGCCGCTGCTTTCTGCCCGGCAGAACCTTTCTCAAGGTCATCGAACTTACCCGAGGCCGGTTTTTTGGAATATTTGACTCGCAGCATATCCTCCGGCCACCACGTTTCGATTTGATCGAAAGTAGCCGGTTGATTCTCAAATAATTTCTTCAGGCGATTATCAAACGCACCATGATTTCCGGAAAACCGCCCTCTGGCGATATCAAGCGTTTTGGTTTTTATCTCCGAAATCACCTGCGGTAGGCCGGCTTCAGGTACTTCAGAATCTTCCCATCTGATAAACGGCCAGAGAAGGCCCTGTTTGTTTTCTCGATCATATACCGAACTTACGAACTTTCCATCCTCAAGGTTGAGTAAAGAACGATATTCGTCCTCTACCATGCTCACTTCGCCATATTTTACTAATTCCATACGCACAAAAGAGCTATTTCCTATGATTTTCTCAAGAAACTTCTTCCTCTTTTCGAATAACTCGGCGCGTAATTCTTGAAGCCTTGCGAAAGTTTCATCGATTTGTTTTTCCGTCGACTTCGTTTCCTTCCGGGTGGAATCAAGTTTTTTTAGTCGCTGCTGCAATTGGCTGCGTTGCTGAACCCACTCACCATAAAGATGAATACTGAACGGGCTCTGTCTTTCTTCGTATTCCTTGACCAACCCGTTATAGGCGACGATGCTGGCCTGTACCGTCTTATACCATTCGCTCGAGAGAATGCTTTCTTCTCTTTGGGCTTTTAGCTCATCGACTTTATCGGCAAGCTTGCCAAGGGTCTCCCCGATCTTTTTTAGCTCTTTCGCCGTCCGTTCGTGAATCGTCCTGATCCCGACGGTAGTCTCATCCTGTTCGTCAAACAGATGCGAGGGAAAATCCGAGAGTTCGGCGTTAGACGCAAGTGTTCTTATACCGGAGGAAAGTTCATCGAAAACACCGTCATCGGGAAGACCGTTCCTTTGCTGGCTGCGCTTTTGATACTGTTTGAGTACGGTACCATGACCTTTCTCTTCATATTGTTTTAGGTCGTTTTCGACGTCTCTCAGTTTCGCCCGAATTTGCGGCTCGTCGGCCAGGTGCCGTAATAGCTCTCTTCTTCGCTCTCTCAGTTGAAGAAAACGGCTTTTAGCGTTTTCCCACTGCGACTGCCATTCCGTTCGATTCACCTCGGGGGAACGGTCTACTATCTCTAATAGTCCTCGTGGATTCGACGCCAATTCGTTGATCTGTTTTTGGCTGAAAATGCTTACCGGAAACCGTTCTCTAAAGTCACCTGCTTCGGTTTCTTGCCAAACTCCGTCGACTTCCTCCTCTAACACCGCACCCTCTCCGTCAAATCTCCAGCGCAATCTATACTTTTTATCACGTCGACGGAGCTCCAGCAGAATTTCCGTGTCGTTCAGCATGACACCTTTCTCCTGGGACAGTTTCATGAACTTATCCAGCTCGTCTTTTACCCTGGGAGCTTCGGTGGCCAAGTTCCTATCTCGGCGAGTGACGATACGGATGGATTCGATAACGGTAGATTTCCCGGTTCCACGTCCACCGATGATAGAGTTAAAATGTGGATGAAATTGAATGATAAATGGTTGGTCACTGATACGACCGCAATGGTGCATGCCCTTTATGGTGAGCTTCGACAAGAAGATATCCGGCAGACTGTTGGGATTTTCAATCTGGCTTTTTACACAAAATTCGTGGTCCTGCAATGCCAATCGAAGAGCTTCTATAGAAGGAGGCCCCATCTTAATCCAACTGAAATGCTTTCCAATTTCGTCCGGCTTGTGGGCATCGGACCCCCCTACCTTTGCTAGACGGTCAACGGCCTTTTTCAAGGACGATTCCGCATTGTCGAATTTGTTAAGATCGCAAAATTCCGCAGCGGTTAAAGATCCAAGGCTTTTTTCGAGTTCCGACGTCAGAGAAACGGCCTTTTCAAGCAAACCCTTTGAACCGTCGATATGAGCAGCTATGGCAATTCCTTTTGCCTCGGCAATCTCTTTAACCGTATCGATAAAACTTTTTGACGTGGACGTTTTATGGTCGTCGCCATGTCCGTCTGTGATCCCACACGCACCCAGAAGACCGGTTACCTTTTGGCTATCGCAGCTCGGATCAAAAACAGCGAGGAGATGAACACGACTAGTGCTGTCGGCGACGGTAATCTCACATCCTGGAAAAATGGTCAGATCCCTGTACCAGTCGGGTTTCGTGTCGTAATTTTTAAGTTCCTCGTTTTTAGACTTTAAATCATCGATCCAGCCGCCCGAGTTGTGATCGGTCACGACCACGCAATCGAGACCGGACTCCATCGCTTTTTGTAGCCAAAACTCCGGTTTGATCTTCTTGAGGAAGTCATCTCCCCTATCATAATCTTTCGATGCAGGAGTATGCGTATGAAAATCAAACTTCATCCATTTACTTCCAGGGAAACTATACGTATCTGCCATTTCATTCCACTCCTCTGACTTTAGTACGCGTATCCGTCGCGGTAGAACGAAAACCTCACGGTGAGTTTATATTACCACTCTTACGGAAAGAACAAAAAGGACCCGACCTTTCGGTCGGGTCCTTTGGAGGTTACAGCAGGTCTTTCAGAAATTCCTGGGGATCTATGGGTATTCCCGCAAGCAGAAGCCTGGGGAGTATCGATACAAAACAAAAAGAGCAGGCTTGGCTTTGTCTGAAAAGTCAAGCCTACTCCATTAATGACTCTAATCGTTAGATCTGGCGATCATTCCAAGGTTTTTTTCGTTTCCTCTGACCTTAGCATTTCCACAAAGTTGACGGGTGGGAGGATCAAGGTGCTATCGGTATTCGCCATCAATGTGATCTGAGAGATTATAGATCTTACGTATGGAAACAGAATCGCTGCGGCGTTCGTTTCTATAAGCTTGTTTTTTAGATCTAGACCGACGCTGTCGTCCACTTGAAAAAAACCTGAAACGGTAACACCGACGGAAAAAGGATAATTATTTTCTCTTGGTTTTTCAAATACATCGACGGAGATCGATAGAGAAAAACTATTTTCGCTTATGCTTTTCATATCACGGCTTAAGCTTAAATCTAGAGGAATCATCCCTTCTCTTTTTTTATAGTTTGGATTCCCCTCAAAGCAAGCCCGTTCAAGCTTATAATCCGTAAATTTAAGAACACAACCGGTCGAAATCGTCATTTTACGAAGCAAGAGCAATCTGATCGCATCCGTCGACCAAGGTTCCTTTGAGGGAAAAGGACGTGTCCGACAGTGCATATTTCAGGGAAGTTCCATGAAGAGGGACATCGCTATCCGGATTTTTCCAGATAACCGATTCGATCTTATCTATTAGTACATCGAAAAGTTCCCAGTCTCCATCGGAGGATTCAACCTCTACGGTGTAAAAAGAGCCCCCCGAACCTACATGGACGACGGTTCCTTCAGTACCGTCCCTCAGCTTAACCATGTCAAGCTCATCTATTTTTGCATACATGTGTCGTCACCAACCTTAGAGTACTGCCTATTTTTTGCCAAGCTGTTAGCACCTTAGCTACTCGACCGTTTTCTCCCTCAATTTCGAGTATCAATTCATAACGCAAAGATCCATCCGGAGTACAACCCTTTTTCGTTAGTCTGTCTACATTTTGCAACACGGCAGCCTTTATTTTTTCTATCAGCTTATCTCCATTAGACGAATTAAAGCCTAATACCGATTCGAAAACAAAAGCCTTATGTTTCCCCGAAGGGTGCTGCTCGTTCAGAGCATACCTGAAAATCTTAGCCTCAGGTATCTCTATGGTCAGATTATTTAAACTAGCCAAAACGCCTCCCCCTCAGGAGATCTCCACCGTCTCTATATTCTAGATCCTATTACCCACCGCCGATCCCGTCAAGAGAGGTCAGGCAACTCGATCTGTCTCGGTGACCCTATGCTCGTCGTTCCTCCAGCTTTTCGGCGTAGTGGCAGGCAACCCAGCGACCGGGCTCCATCTGACGAAGCTCCGGGGTCTCCACTGTGCACCGTTCCTGGCGGAAGCGGCATCGTCCGGCGAAGCGGCATCCCGCCGGGGGCTCTATGGGGCTGGGAACATCTCCCTCCAGGAGGATTCTGTCTCTGTCGACGTCGACCTTGGCTATCGGTATGGCCGACAGCAGGGCCTGAGTGTAGGGATGGAGGGGGTTCTTGAATATGGATCTGTAGTCGGTGAGCTCCACCATCGACCCGAGGTACATGACGGCGATTCTGTCAGAGACGTGTTTTACCACCGAGAGGTCGTGGGAGATGAAGAGATAGGTCAGTCCCAGCTCTTTCTGGAGGTTTTTCATCAGGTTGAGTATCTGGGCCTGGATGCACACGTCCAGTGCGGAGACCGGCTCGTCCTGAACTATGAATTCCGGGTTCAGGGCGAGGGCCCTGGCTATGCCCACCCTCTGGCGCCGTCCTCCGTCGAGCTCGTGGGGGTAGGCGTTGGTGAGTCTGGCGGCCAATCCGACTATGTCCATGAGCTCCCTGATCCTGGCGGGTCGCTCGGTTTTTCCGGTGTAGCGGTTGTTGACCTCCAGGGGCTCGGATATGAGCTCCGATACGGTCATCCTGGGGTTGAGGCAGGAGTACGGGTCCTGAAAGACCATCTGCATCTTGGTCCTGAGGTTAGCCAGCCTCTTTCCAGAGGCGGAGAGCACGTCCTCTTCGTCCATGAGGACCTGTCCCGCCGTGGCCTCCAGCAGCCTTATGAGGACCCGGCCTGTGGTGGATTTACCGCAGCCCGACTCCCCCACCAGGCCCAGGGTCTCGCCTTTGTCTATGTGGAAGCTAAGGTCGTCCACGGCGTGGAGCATGCCTCTTTTGGTTTTGAAGTATTTTTTGAGGTTGTTGACCTCTATGAGTTTGTTTCCTACTGCGACCATGACGGGCCCTCCTCAGTCTTTCTGGTGCAGGAAACAGGCCACGAAGTGGCCCGGCCTGGCCTCGGTCCAGCGGGGACGCTCGGTGCGGCACCGCTCCATGGCGTGGGTGCACCGGGGGTGGAAGGGGCATCCCGACGGAAGGTTCGTGGGGTCCGGGGTGAGTCCCGGTATGACCTTGAGGAATTCCTCGTCGTCGTCCACGTCCGGTATGGAATTGAACAGTCCCACCGTGTAGGGGTGAAGGGGCTCGGTGTAGAGAGGCCTCTTCTCGGCGTATTCCACCACCGAACCAGCGTACATTATGGCGACCTTTTCGCATATGTCGGCGACCACCCCCAGGTCGTGGGTTATCATGATGAGGGCGGTGTTGAACTTGCGTTTGAGGTCTTTCATGAGCTCCAGCACCTGGGCCTGGATGGTTACGTCCAGGGCGGTGGTGGGCTCGTCCGCTATCAGCAGCGCCGGGTTGCAGGCCAGGGCTATGGCTATGACGACCCTCTGTTTCATTCCCCCGGAGAACTGATGGGGATATTCGTGGGCCCTTTCGGAACGGATTCCGACGACCTCGAGCATTTCCACAGCTATCTTGAGTGCCTCTTTCTTGCTGACGTCGTTGTGGAGCAGCACCATCTCGGCTATCTGTTCGTCAACCGTTATGACCGGGTTTAGGGAGGTCATGGGGTCCTGGAAGATCATGGCGATCTTTCCTCCCCTGACGGAGCGCATTTCCTCCTCGGAGGCCTTGAGAAGGTCTTTTCCCTGAAAGATTATCTTTCCGTCGGTTATCTTACCGGGCGGTTCGGGGATAAGCCCCATTATGGAGAGGGCGGTAGTCGTCTTTCCCGCTCCGGTCTCTCCGACGAAGCCCAGGGATTCGCCCGGGGCCAGCTTCAGTTGCAGGTCCTCCACGGCCCGGACGATTCCGTCCTCGGTGGTGTATTGGACCGAGAGGTCCTGTATGTCCAGCAGCATTTTATCGTTCATTTCCGGTCCCCCGTTCTAGTTCTTCAGCTTGGGGTCCAGGGCGTCTCTTAGTCCGTCGCCCAGGAAGTTGAGAGCCAGTATGGTTATCATGATAGCCAGTCCGGGGAACATGGTCATGTAGGCGTAATCCCGGATGTATTCCCGTCCGCCGGAGAGCATGGCTCCCCATTCGGGGATGGGAGGCTGTATGCCCAGGCCGATGAAGCTGAGCCCAGCGGCGGTCAGGATGGCGAAGGCGACCCCCAGGGTGCCCTGAACTATGATGGGGGCCATGCAGTTGGGCAGTATGTGTCTGAAGATTATCTTGAGGTCCTTGGCTCCCACCGACCTGGCCGCCTCTATGAATTCCTGCTCCCTTATGGAGAGAACCGAGGCCCGGACCAGTCTGGCGTACTGGGGAACGGAGGATATGCCGACGGCTATCATGAGGTTGAAGAGTCCCGGTCCAAGCGAGGCCGCCACCGATATGGCCAGCAGCAGCTGAGGAACGGAGAACAGGACGTCCATGAACCTCATTATGACGTTGTCGATCCGTCCGCCGTAGTAGCCCGCCAAGGCTCCGAGAAATCCTCCGACCAGTATGGAGAAGCTGACCGCAACGAATCCAACCTGTAGGGAGATTCGGCTTCCGTAGACGATGCGGCTGAAGATGTCTCGACCGAACTCGTCCGTTCCGAACCAGTGGGTCGCCGAGGGACTCTCGAAAGCCGCCATGAGGTCCTGTTCCTCGTAGGTATAGGGGGCTATGAAGTCGGCGAAGATGGCGGTTAAGGCCAGCACCACTACTACGAACAGGCCGATCATTGCCAGTCTGTTCTTTTTGAGCCTCCGGAACACCTCGGCCCAGGGGTTTTTCTTCTTTGTCTCTTTGATTACGGTTTCGCTCATTCCGATGCACCTCCTAGGAGACGTACTGGGCCTTGATTCTCGGGTCCAGCCAGGCGTAGACGAGGTCCACCAGGAGGTTGACCACACAGAAGGCCACGGCGATGAAGAGGACTCCGCCCTGTACCACAGGGAAGTCCCTCATCTTGATGGATTCGACCATAAGCCTTCCTACTCCCGGGATGGAGAAGATAAGCTCGGTAAGAACCGCCCCTCCCAGGAGGATGCCGAACTGTATTCCGCTTATGGTTATGACAGGTATGAGGGCGTTGCCCAGGGCGTGTTTCCAGATGACCACCCTTTCCCTCTGTCCCTTGGCCCTGACGGTGCGGATGTAGTCCTGCCTTATGACCTCGAGCATGCTGGATCGGGTCATCCTGGTGATGATGGCCACGGACTGGGCTCCCAGGGTCAAGGCCGGCAGGATCATTGTGGAGACGCTGTCGAAGCCCGACGGGGGAACCCATCCGAGCCTCACGGAGAAGAGCAGTATGAGCAGTATTCCCAGCCAGAAGACCGGCATGGATATGCCGATCATGGCGAAGACGGTGACCACGTTGTCGAACAGGGAGTACTGTTTTATGGCGGACACTATGCCGCAGGGTATTCCCACTATCATGGCTATGATCATGGCCATGGCGGAGAGTTTCAAGGTCACCGGGAAGGCGGCCCAGATTTCCTGGACCACCGGCCTCTTGGTGATGTAGGACCGGCCTATGTCTCCGTGGACGACCGCTTTATAGACGTAGCGTCCGAACTGTACGAAGAAGGGGTCGTTCAGCCCCATCTCCTGTCTCAGCTCGTCCACCGATTCCTGCGGGGCCTGCTCTCCCAGGACCATCCTGGCCGGATCTCCCGGGGTTATGTAGAGCATGGAGAAGACTATGAAGGTCACCCCTATGAGCACCGGAACGAGCATGAGTACCCGCTTGAAGATATATTTGAACATTCCGTTACCTCCCAATGCAGAATGGAAAGCAGGAGCACGGACGAGCCATGCTCCTGCGTCGGGTGCTTAGGTGCTTGAGGTCTTCAGGCTATTTGCCGTCGAAGGTCACCTTGCTGAGATCGTGGAAGCCGAAGGGGCTTACGGTGAATCCCTTGACATAGTCCTGGGTTCCGATGATCTGCTCGTCGTTGTACAGGAACACCCAGGGTCCCCTCTCTCTGAGGGCGTCCTGAATATCGTAGTAGACCTGCTGACGCTCCGGTCCGTCGGGGGTGACTCTTCCCTTTTCGAGAAGGGCGTCGACCTCGTCGTCGCCGTAGAAGGTGAAGTTGTTGTTGCCCTTCATGGACGAGTGGAAGGGAGCGAAGACCGCCATGTCCGGATCGGGGGTCTGGCAGGTCCAGCCGACGATGAACATGTCGTGCTTCTTCTGGGTAAGTCCCTCAAGATAGGCGCCCCACTCGAGGACCTGGATGTCCACCTCGACGCCGATCTTCTTGAGCTGGTTCTGGGCAATGGTGGCTATGTCGATTCTGGCCTTCTTGTCGTTGGTCCAGATGGAGGCCTTGAAGCCGTCGGGATATCCCGCCTCGGCGAGGAGGGCCTTGGCCTTATCCACGTCGTAGGCCATGGGCTTGAGGTCCGGGTTGGCGTATTTTACGTTGGGAGCGATGGGGCCGACCGCGGGGGCTCCCACTCCTCTAAGGACCGCCTTGATGATCTGAGGGGTGGGCAGAGCCATGGTGATGGCCTGACGAACCCTGACGTCGTCGAAGGGGGCCTTCTCGCAGTTGAAGCCGAGGTAGGTGGTGGAGTTGTCGATAAGCCTGAGAAGCTTAAGCTCCTTGTTGGCCTCCACCCTGCTGACGTCGTTGGTGGTTATCTGGTAGGCGATGTCGACGTTGCCGCTCTCGAGCTCGATGGTGCGGTTGGTTCCCTCCGGGATGGCCCTGATGATGAGGGTCTTATAGGCCGGTTTCTCGCCGAAGTAGTCCTCGAAACGCTCCATGACCATCTTGTCGCCGCGGTTCCACTCGACCAGCTTGAAGGGGCCGGTGCCCACCGGGTTCATGCCGTAGTTGTCTCCCGCCTCGGTGACGGCTTTCTCGTTGAGGATGGCTCCTCCGCCCATGTGGGTCATGGAGGGCAGGAAGGCGGCGAAGGGGAACAGGGTCTTGACCTCGACGGTGTAGTCGTCCAGGGCCACTATGCTGTCCGGGTCGATAGCTCCGACGATGTGCTTGACGGCACCGCTGGAGGGAGCCAGGGATCTCTTGAGGCTGAAGACCACGTCGGAGGCCTTGAGCTCCTCGCCGTTGTGGAACTTGACGCCCTTGCGCAGATAGAACCTGTAGGTAAGGTCGTCCACCTGCTCGATCTTCTCGGCCAGATCTCCTACTACCTCGTCCTTGTCGTTGAGTTTGACCAGGCGATTGTAGATGTGGAGCATGGCTCCGGAGGAGGCCACGTCGTTGGTCCCGAACGGATCCAGGGTCTTGGCGTCGTAGACGTTGGCCACGGTCAAGGTGTCGGGGTCCTTCTTCTCCCTGGCGATGGCGGGATTTCCCGCCAGGAGTCCGGCGGAAAGAGCGGCGGCGCAGAATGCCGCGCAGAGTTTGATGCCTTTTGCTTTCATTGTATTCCCTCCCGTATTCAAATTGGTATCCGTTTTAGCGCACCCTGCTGACACTTTGTAGGGCCTGCTTGAATTCGTCAACTGTTCTTTATTTCTCTTTACAGTGCCGACTCTCCGTCCACCAGGACCAGCTCGGGGGCGTTCCTTACGTCGAAGGGGTCGCCGCCCCAGAGGACCAGGTCGGCGTCCTTGCCCGGCTCGATGGAACCCATTCTGTCGTCCACCTCCAGATGTCTGGCCGGAGCTATGGTGAGGGCCTCCAGTGCCGTCTCGGCGTCCAGTCCGGCCCTTATGGCAAGTGCCGCTGCGACGGGGAGGGTCTCTATGGGGATGACCGGATGGTCCGTGATGAGGCAGAAGGATACGCCCGCCTTTTTGAGGGCCAGAAGGGTCTCCCAACCCTTGTTTCTGACCTCTTCCTTGGTCTTGCTGGTGGCTGTGGGACCGACCGCTGCCCGAATCTCTTTCTCCGCCAGGTAGTCCGCTATGAACTGTCCCTCGGTGCAGTGCTCTATGGTGTAGCGAAGGCCGAATTCGTCGCAGATTCTTATGGCGGTGCAGATGTCGTCGGCCCTGTGGCTGTGGATCCTCATGGGCACGGTGCGGTCCAATACGGGAAGGAAGTGCTCCATTCCCTGATCTATGGAGAAATGCTCCCCTTTTTCCTCCGCCCGTTTCTTTTTGTCCCTGTAGTCGAAGGCGTCCTGTATGGCTTTTCTCATGCAGGCGGCGTTGCCCATTCTGGTGGAGGGGAAACGTCCCTTGCCTCCCTGCCAGTTGACCGGGTTTTCGCCCAGAGCGGCCTTCATTCCCGAGTGGGCCCGAACGACCATTTTGTCCACTATGTGCCCCACCGGTTTCAGGATAGCCCCTATTCCCCCGATTATGTTGGCGCTGCCCGGGAGTATCTGCATGCAGGTGATCCCGGCGGACAGGGCGTTGCGGAAGGCTTCGTCGGACGGGTTGATTCCGTCGACGGCCCGCACCGACGGCGTGACCGCCCCGGTGTCCTCATTGACGGCGTTCATCGCCCCGGGAACGGCCTCCTCGCATATTCCCGCATGGACGTGGGCGTCGATGAAGCCCGGGGTGAGTATCTTGCCGGTTCCGTCGATGACCTCGGCCCCCTCCGGCACCGCTCCCCCGGACTGGACGGAGACGATTTTGCCGCCGTCGACGACTACCGTGGCGTTTTCCACGATTCCATTCGTAACCGTCCAAGCCTGGACCTTCGTTATCGCTTTCAACTGTGATCCCCTCCTGTTTTTGGATACCTTGCCTAAGGGACCATTGTATAACAGATGGTATGAACTTACATCGCCTGTAATGTCTTAACCAGATTGAACAGCACCAGGTTGACCGGGGCGGACAGCCCCAGTTTTTCCGCCTCGGCGACCACCGCCCCGTTTATGGCGTCTATCTCGGTTCGCCGTCGGTTCATGACGTCCTGAAGCATGGAGGAACGGTTCTCCGCCGTGGATCGGCACACCTCTTCGACGTGTCTTGCCGGATCGGGATCGTTCAGCACGATGCCCTTTCGCCGGGCCACCTCTAGGGCCTCTTCCACCGCCATCCTCATGAGCTCCTTAGTCTCGGGAAAGTCGAGCAGGCGGCCGTTTCTGAGGCCGGTTATCGCCGTGAGGGCGTTTATGCCGACGTTCACGATGAGTTTTCCCCAGATGAGGCCCATGACGTTTTCGGAGATCTGAACGGAGAACCCCGCTTTTTCGAGGATTTCCGCCAGTTCTTCCAAAAAGGGATCGGTCTTCCCCGAGAGGTTTCCGATCACCGTGGGGCCCTCTCCTGCGTGTTTTATCGACCCCGGACCGAGAAGGGTGGATCCGTGAGCGGTGGTGCCTGCGATAAGGCGGTCTGGACCTACTATGTCGCTCAGGGTCTCCACGTTACCCAGGCCGTTTTGCAGTGTCAGGACCCTGGTACCATCCCCTACCAATCCGAGGGCTCCCTCCATGGCGGTTTTGGTGAGGGTGGCCTTGACGAACACCACCAGCAGATCGACCTGGCCCGCCCGGTTCGGATCGGTGACGGCCTTTATGCCCTTTACTATCCGCTTTCCTCCTATTCCTTCGATTCTGAGTCCGTCGGAGTTTATGCCGTCGACGTGTTCTTTCCAGACGTCTACGAGGGTTACGTCGAATCCAGCCTCGGCGAGTCTGCCGCCGTAGAGGCAGCCCATGGCTCCCGAGCCGAGTATGGCTATCTTCATGGCTTCGGCCTCTTGGCTCAGAGGATGAGACCGTCCAGGTCTTCCCGGGTTATGCCTCCGAACGCGTGTTCCTTCGCTGGGAAGGCTCCGGACTTTATCTCGTCTCTGTATTTCTCCAGTCCCTCCACTATCTGATCGCCGATGTTGGCGTACCTTTTTACGAATTTGGGGACGAATTTGTCGAACATTCCCAGCATATCGTGATATACCAGGACCTGCCCGTCCGTGTGGGCTCCGGCCCCTATTCCTATGGTCGGAATGGAGACCGCCTTGGTGATGGCCCTTCCCAGCTCTTCCGGAACGCACTCCACGACTATGGAGAAGGCTCCGGCCGCCTCCAGGGCCTTGGCGTCGTCCACTATCTTTTGAGCGGCCTCGAGGCTTTTGCCCTGGACCTTGAAGCCTCCGAGAAGAGAGGAGGTCTGAGGGGTGAGCCCTATATGGCCCTGAACGGGGATTCCCGCCTCGACTATGGCTCCGACTATGTCAGGACGGCCACCCTCCAGCTTTATTACGTCGCAACCTCCCTCTTTCATGAGACGGTTGGCGTTGTGTATGGCCTGCTCACGGCTTTCGTTGTAGGATCCGAAGACCATGTCCCCCACTATCATCGGGGTGGGAGCTCCCTTGACGACCGGCTTTATGTGGGCGATCATCTCGTCGGTGGTCAGGGGAACGGTTCCCTCGTTGCCCAAAATGGTCATGGACAGCGAGTCTCCCACCAGGATTATCTCTATGCCCGCCTTTTCGACGAAGCAGGCCTGGGGATAGTCGTAGGCGGTTACCATGGAGATCTTCTCTCCCTTTTGCTTCATTTCCCGCAGTTTCTGGATCGTTACCTTCGTCATGTCGTTCCCCCCGTTTGTCTTTTAGAGAATAGATCACGAAAAAAGAGAGCCCGAGGGCTCTCTCTAAGTATAAGGCTAAATCCTTCCGTCATGCGGAAACTCGTCGAACAGACAGGGCGGCTCAGCAGATCGCCCCGCCGATTTTCTTGTGATCGTCCTCCACCGTTACCGCTGCGGCGAGGGCGGCCTCCAGTCCCTCCACTATGCAGTCCAGGGACATGCTCGGCTGTCCTCCCAGCCTGGCGGCCTGTTCCGGGAGGTAGGGTATGTGGACGAAGCCGCCTTTTCTGCGGTTGCCCTCCTTGGCGAGTATGTGCATCAGGCCGTAAAAAACGTGGTTGCAGACGAAGGTTCCGGCGGTGTTGGAGACCGAGGCGGGAACGCCCTTTTCCTTCATGGCTGAGACCATGGCCTTTATCGGAAGGGTGGAACGATAGGCGGCGGGACCTTCGGGGGCGATTAAATCGTCCACCGGCTGGTTGCCGTCGTTGTCCTTTATCCTGTAGTCGTCCACGTTTATGGCAATTCTCTCCGGAGTGACGTCGGTCCGTCCTCCCGCCTGACCTACGGAGACCACCACGTCAGGATCCACCTCGGCTATGGCCTTTTCCAGTTTCTCCAGCGATTTCCAGCGAACGGTGGGAAGCTCGCAGAAAGAAACGGACGCTCCCGCCACGGTTTTTCCGTTCAGCTTTTTGACCGCCTCGAGGGCCGGGTTGACCGGCTCTCCTCCGAAGGGTTCGAATCCTGTGAGCAATATCTTCATGTTTTTACCTCCTAAAAAGCGAGAAAGTACATCAGGGCTATGTTTACGCAGAGCATCGGAACGGCCGTCGCTATCTGGGCTTTGATGACGCCGTTTTTATCTTCCATCTCGAGAAGAGCCGCCGGGACCACGTTGAAATTGGCCGCCATGGGAGTCATGAGGGTGCCGCAGTAGCCGGAGAGCATCCCTATAACACCGGCTATGGCGGGGTTGGCTCCGTGCATAACTATCACCAGGGGGATGCCTATTCCCGTGGTGATAACGGCGAAGGCGGCGAAAGCGTTGCCCATTATCATGGTGAAAAGGGCCATTCCGACGCAGTAGGCGATCACGGTAGCCAGAGCGCTTCCGGTCGGGACCACCGACGAGACCATCTGGGCTATGACCCCTCCGACGCCGGCCTTGTCGAAAAGGAAGCCCAACGCCGCCAGAAACTGGGACAGTATGACGGCCCATCCTATGGCGTCGATGAGACGGCGTCCCTCGTTTACCGCCGTGCCGATTCCGTTGCCGGTCAGGAGTACGACGGCTATCAACCCGGCGATGGAACCCAATCCCAAGCCTACCAGAGCTCCCAGCGAGGTGAACTTGGCCACCAGAAACGTGACGACCGGTATTATCAGGGTGGGGAGGAAGAGTCTGTTGCCGAACTTTTTAGCTTCCCTGGTCTTCTCCTCTTTGGACGCTTCGCCGTAGAATCCGGACCCCAGGCCCTTGCAGCTCGCTATCACCGCCATCAGGACCACCATGCCCCCGATTATTCCGTCCGGTATGATTTTGCCGAATAGGAAGGTGACGCCGTAAAGGGCCCAGAAGACCGCCGTGCCGACCCTCTTGGCGTTGTTTTTGTCCAGGAAGGATCGAAGGGCGAAGACCATCAGCAGAAGCCCCGTGACGACGTACATGTGATCCAGAGTTATCTTCATCGGTTTTCCTCCTCCGATTCCAGAGACAGATTCTTCATCCTGCGATCGAACATGGTGTAACGCACCGTCGCGAGGGCCAGAGCGGCCAGAGCGGTGGGAACGGCGTAGAGCGCCATGGACAGCAGGTCGACCGAGTATCCGGCCTGTTCCATGACTCCCTTTATGAGCAGAAGCCCTCCGGCCGCTATGAATATGAGCTGACCGAAGAAGTTGCCGTAGTTCTCCGCCGCCGCGGCCATTCCCCTTATCTCGTCCAACACGGCTTGGGGAAGAGTTCTACCTTTGGCAACCGCCCCTTCCGCCATGGGTGAGATTATGGGTCTTATGAAGGTGGGGTGTCCTCCGAGCTGGAGCCCCACGGCGCTGGTGGCCTGGCGGAACACCATGTAGAGAAGCATTATCCTTCCCGCAGTGGCGCCTTTCAGCTTCATTATGAAGAGCTCCGCCTGCTCCCTGAGACCGTGACGTTCGAGCAGCCCTATGACCGGCAAGGTCAAGATGAAGAGAGACATATACCGATTGGTCACGAAGGCGGTTCCTATGGCCTCCAGTATCTCATAGGGTCCCATTCCTCCGGCCAGACCGGAGGAGAACCCCGCCACTATGACGACGAGTAGAGGGTTGAGCCTCAGCCCCAATCCCACTATGACGACCAACACGCCTACCAACCTGATCATTTTCTATCCCCTTTCGATTACGACAGGAAACGCTTTCACTGGACCCTGTCGGTGTACTTCGCCAGTCCCTTCATGTCCTTTATGACGATTTTTCTGTTTACCTTTTCCAGAAGTCCCTCTTCGAAAAAGGATTTCAGTATCCTGGATATGGTGATCCTGGAACAGCCTACGTTGTAGGCCAGTTCGCTCTGGGTGAGGGCGGTGGTTATCATTCCCTCGGTCATCTCGGCGTCCTCCGTGTCGGAGCAGGCGTAAAGCCGTATGAGAGCGTCGGCCACCCGTCCGGTGGAGTCGTTGAAGACGTTGTTTGCAAGCTGCAACGTGACTATGCGGAATTTCCTGGTCATGCTGTGGATGAAGTAGCGGTAGGCCTCGGGGTTGTCCCGGAGCTCTCCATCCAGGACCGCCTGGCCGATGTAGGATACGGCGGAGGGTTCCTTGGCGTAGAGGACGTAGTTGAGCGAGCCTCCGTCGATGAGGTCCATCTCGCCGAACAATTCGCCGGGGCGGAGGACGTAGAGCAATTTCTCCCTGCCCGAGGAGCTTATGATGGCCTTGGAGATCTTTCCTTCCACCACGATGCCGAAACATTTTCCCCGCCTTCCAGGCTCCACGACGTCGTTTCTAGGGTATCTCTTGAGTTTTCCCCGAGGGGCCAGAGTTTCCTTGAAGTAGTTCCTCATCTCCAGCTGCTTCTTCTCGTCGAAGACCTCGCGGTAGTAGTTTTTTCCTTCGTTCACCGTTATCTCGCCTCCATCTCTCCTGGCGATTCAAGAACATACACATAAGTATAGACAATGTATTTTTTGAAATCTGTAGTCCAGGCTACAAAAAAGGAGCGCCCCTTTTAAGGGGAGCTCCTAAGAGAGGTTCTTTTCGGGTTTATCTATCTCCTGCCGAAAAGGGCCAACATGGGCAGACCCAGGAGGAGAGCCGCCGGAGCGAATCCGACGGAACATCCGCCGCCGCCGGAGGAACCGGAGCTTCGTTCATAGGTTCCGGTTAAAGTGCCGGACCCTCCGTTAAGGACGACCATGTTCTGAGGGCTATCGATCCGCCATCCGACGACCTGTTTGAACTGGACGGAGTAATCTCCCGGTGGAAGGGACGGAACCGTCGTACCGGAGGAATACCAGGTGCGTCCTTCGTCGATGGACCATGCGGCCCCGGCGGTAACGACGGCCGCGGGCTCTATGAGTACCTTGAGAGATCCGTATGACGCAAAGGACGACTCGGTTCCAAAGGCCTTGATACAGACGTTAGCCGTGCCGTCTACCGACGAGGTCGCATCGGTCCAGCTCGTCCCGTCGGAGGAGAGATAGCTTTGACCGGCCGAGGCCGTGGCCTTGTCGGTGTATCCGGCGATCCGATATTCGACCGCTACGGGGAAAGAGTAACCAGGAGTGGTCAGGTGAATCACCACGGAGAATCTCTCTCCCGCCGCGACGGTAACGGGCTTGTAGAGCTCCACCGTGTGGTAGCCGGGCTCCTGAGCGGTGCCGGTCTGTCCGTATACCACTGGGGTTCCCGTAGTGGGATCACCGGTGACGCCCGTATAGACGGAGATGGAATAGGTGTTACCGACTCCTCCGGCGTAAAAGGAGACGGCCCTTATCGTTTCGTTCCCTCTGGCCGTGAAGACGTTGGCCATCCATGCCGTGTCGGTGGACATTCCTGTGGGTGTGACGGAATTGCACCATCCCAGAGGATCGTATTGATATACGACGTCGTAGGTTATAGGATCGCTGCCTACGTAGGCGGCACCGGTGTCCATGACGGCGTCCTCGTAGGACAGGTAGAAATAGCCCTTGTCGCCCCAATCGGCACCCCAGGAGTTCTTAACTATCCAGGCTCCGTCGGAGGACGGCTGGTTGGCCGGATTGAAGTTGGTCCTGGAGTAGTTGTCGTCCCAGCCGACCACCGTGACGGCGTGGTTGGCGGAACCCAAAGAAAACCCGTCGGGGTTGTCCGAGGGAGTGTAGGACGCGTAGGTGGAAGGGTTGAAATAGGGAGATCCGACCCAGTTTCCACCTTGTGGATCGCCGGCGTACATGCCCACCGAAACGGCTCCGTAGTTCATGAGGGCGGTCTTGATGTTTTCCACGCTGGCCTTCTGATATCTAGTGGAACTGTCGTAGTAAAAGTAATAGACGTTCCTGAGGGATCTGGACAGGACGGTGGAGGCTGCCGGAGCTACCGCACCGTAGGGGGCTTCCGATTCGTTGACGGCTCCGGTCCCCCGGACCAGGAGGGCTATGGCCTTGAAGTCGTCTCCTCCGTTGTCCATGAGATCGGGGAAGTCGTATAAACCGTAGTTCCCGAACCCGACGAGCTCGTTGGACTGATTTACGTAGCCGTAGTAGGCAAGAAACTGCTCGGCGTAATCGGGATCGACCACTCCCGCCTTGAGGGAGGTCGATTCCATGGATGCCGTTGCGCTGAAGGTCCAGCAGGCACCGTAGGGATCCTGATCCCTGACGGGGGAAACCAGTCCGAGGGTCCTCAGATCGTAGTTTACAGGGAACGACGACGCTCCCTTACCTTCCGAATCGAACACCGACGCTCCCGCCAGATGGCTAAGGTCCACCGGAGAGGGAATCCTTCCCCTATAAACGTTACCGTCTGCGGCGACTTTACCCTCTTCCGACTGCCTTTCCATGTAGCTTTCGAAGGCGGGGTTTAACGGGGCCACGTCTGCCCAGACAGCGACCGCGCTCGCCATGACTATTACGGCACATAGAAGTATTTTTACCAAATTTTTCATGTACCTACTCCCCTTTCTCGTTTTCGATAAGTTCATCTCGTCAGCTTAAAGACGAAGGGCCTCCGACATCGGAAGAGGCCCTTCGTTTCTATTTAACAACGACACCGACGAAAGTGTCAATAAAAAATACAATCTTTTACCGCGTAATCTCCTCCCACTCCCTTGGATTCGCCAGAATATGGTCCAATACGGCGGAAGCGACTCTGTATCCGTTCGTCATACCAATGGAGAATCCTCCGGAAGAAGCCTTCAGACTTTCCCTAACGGTCTGCCCGGGATGGGGACGATCGAAATTAACCACGTCTCTTATCACCAGATAACGATTTAGATATCCGAAATTTCTAAGCACCGCCGCAAAAGCGCTGTCCTCCATCTGGGTAACCATATAGGTTTCGGCTCCATAAACTGCACATACGTGATCGGCCGCCACGGAACTACCTCTGCCGTGCCAGTAGGAATCTCCCGTTACGGAAACGCCGTACTGAATCGACGGAACTCCGTTCGCCACCTTCTGAGGGTACAGAGCCCTATATGCCTTTGCCTCGGAACAATCTGCCAATTCGACCTCGTCACAGGCTTCTCTAGCTTTTTTTAACAACTCGCGATTCAACGAGATATATCCGACCTCGGCGAAGTCGTCCATCGCCATGAAAGTCGGGGTTCCCGGAAGACAGTCCGACTGCTTCCATCCATGCCCCAGCTCGTAGTCCACCACGGCATCGCAGATAACTACCGACCCCAGGGTACTCCTTTCGGGAGAGGCTCCGGCACAACCGGAGGTTATGAAATAGGTTCCGTCGAAATCGAACCGCGGATCGGAGAGAATAGCAGTCAGGGTCGACGCCGCCTGAGCCTTACCCTCTCCCACTACCGCTCCCGCTACGCCGGACTCCGCCACGAACAAAGGATTGGGAGCCCCCTTCACATCGTAAGAGACTGCATCGGACAGATAGCCCTCGTAAAAATGTTGAAATTCCCCGGCGAAATCTCCCGAGTAGTCTCCTATCTCGAACATCGCCATTACCAACGCCTTTATCTTGACCGGTTCATCGGCATACAGTGTCCCGGCAGAAAGAACGACCGCAGCAATCGCAGTCAGAATCGCTTTTCTTATCCTGATCACACAAATCACTCCCAGCATCATAGAATATTATTCATCTTACATCGGACAAATTTTCGGATCAACTGAGAAGATATATTTCAAGACATCGATGAGACAGTCGACTCCAGTGCCCATAAGGATATAAAGACCATCTCACCAGGTCGCCACTGTTCCGTCGGCTCTGGGCTCGGTGGCTCCTACCAGGCTGCCTTTGTCGGTTTTCAGTATTATCTGTCCTCTGCCGAAGGAGTCCGGCTCGAGGACAACCGTTATATGGTGACCCATCCGGGAGAGGGCCCGAGCCATGTCGGACGGGAAGGACTGCTCCACCGAGACGTCCAGCCCGCCGGTCCACTGCCATCTGGGGGCATCCAGGGCCTCCTGAGGGTTCATTCCCCTCCGGACCAGGTTGGTTATAACCTGAAGGTGGCCCTGAGGCTGCATGTAGCCTCCCATTACACCGAAGGGACCCAGGGGCTCGCCGCCCTTGGTGAGAAAGCCGGGAATTATGGTGTGATAGGGCCTCTTTCCCGGCATGATCTCGTTGGGATGGCCCGGCTCCATCGAGAAGCCCAGCCCCCTGTTGTTGAGGGCTATTCCCGTTCCGGGGACGACGACGCCGGAACCGAAGCCGGTGTAGTTGCTCTGTATCATTGAGACCATGTTGCCGAAGCCGTCGGCCGTCGCCAGGTAGACGGTGCCGCCCGAGTTGGGATCGCCGGGTTCGGGCCGAGCGGCCCTGTCTCCCAGCAGGCGACTCCGCTCGGCAAGATAACCGTCGGACAGCAGCCGGTCCACCGGAACATCCGCCATATGGGGATCGCATATGTAGCGGTGTCCGTCCGCGAAGGCCAGCTTCAGAGCCTCTATGGAGCGGTGGACCGACTCGGGCGAGTTAGGATCGGAGGGCTCCGGACCGTTCAGTATCCCCAGGGCCATCAGGGCGACCATGCCCTGGCCGTTCGGCGGCAGCTCCCAGGCGGTAAGGCCTCCGTAGTCCACCGAGAGGGGCTCCACCCATTCGGGAGTGTATTCCACCAGGTCCTCGAAGGCGAGGAGACCGCCTGTCTCGGAGGCGAAGGAGACGATCCTATCGGCCAGCTCGCCCTGATAAAGATCCCTGCCGTCGGAACGGGCTATCAGCTCCAATGTTTTTCCGTGATGCACCAGACGGACGATATCTCCCGGCTCGGGGGTTTTTCCGTCGAACACGAAGGTGTCTTTCCACGGGGAAAGGGCGGGGTCGCCGGAGGTTCCGTATTTATCCAGGGCCAGATTCCAGTTTTTCGACACCGTAGGAGGCACGGCCACGCCCTGTTTAGCCAGGTCCACCGCAGGGGCCAGGACCTCCGATAGGGGCAGACGGCCCATCCTCTTTGACATGGCCGCCCAGGTTGCGACGGCTCCGGGAACGCATACGGGAAGCCACCCCATGGAGGGCAGCCGGGAAAGTCCCTTCTTATTTAATAAGTCTCTCGTAAGAGTCTTGGGGGAAGGTCCGCTGCCGTTTATGCCGTAGAGCCTTCCGTCTTTGCATATTATGGCGAAGGCGTCGCTACCCAGGCCGTTGCTGGTGGGCTCCACCACCGTCAAGGCCGCAGCGGTGGCGATTGCCGCGTCCACGGCATTTCCACCTTTTTTGAGCGTATCCAGACCGGCCTGGGCGGCCTGAGGATGGGAGGTAGCCACCATTCCACGGGAACCGTAGACCAGAGCCCGTCTGGACGGATATCTGTAGCGCTGAGGATCGAAAGCCTTCATCCCTTATCTCCCTCCTTGTATGAATCTCCGACTTCATCTTCCATTATACGATGGAAGATAAATATCGATAGGAAATCGTAAGGTTTTTGTCCTACAATAGCCCAAAGGGGTGATGGACATGAACAAGGGTTACCTTTCGTCGGTGACGTTGAAAAACCTGACCGCCTTCTCCTCCGTCACAGGTCGTTTTTCACCGGGACTGAACGTGCTGGTGGGAGAGGGAGGTTCGGGCAAGTCTCACATGATGAAGTTTCTCTACGGAGCCTGCGAGGCCTCGCTGGGCCAGAGGAGTTTCCCCGAGAAGCTGACCAGGCTGTTCATGCCCCTGGGCGGACGGATCGGACGTCTGGTGCGGAGGGGAGAGGAGCTGTCCTCCGGTGCCATAGAGGTCAGGAAGACGAGAGACGGCGGAGAGGACCACATTCTATGTTCCTTCGACGATAGTGCGGATAGCCCGAGCGAGGTTGAGATGGTGGGAGAGAGGGAGTGGCTGGCCCATCCCCTCGAGAGCGTTTTTCTGCCTGTGAAGGAGATGCTGGTCCACGCTCCGAACTTCACGGCGCTTCACCGGGCGGGGCGGCTGGCCTTCGACGACACCTACGCCGACGTGATAGAGAGGGCCATGGCCCAGCCGGACGCACCTCTGGACGAGGACATGACGGAGCTGGCCCTGGATCTGGAGCGGCGTATAGGCGGTCAGGTGGTGGAGAGAGAGGGAGGCTTTTTCCTTCAGTCCGAATACGACGATCTGGAGTTCTCCCTGATGGCGGAGGGGCTGAGAAAGCTCGGCGTTCTCTGGAGGCTGATACGAAACGGCACCCTCACGGGAGGGAGCGTCCTCTTCTGGGACGAGCCGGAGGCGAACGTAAACCCGTCGGCCATAGGACCTATGATGGAGATCGTCCTGGCGATACAGAGAAGAGGGGTCCAGGTTTTTCTGGCCACCCACGATTACGTGGTGCTAAAGGAGCTGGACCTCAGGGCAAAGGAGGAGGACGACATTCGCTTCCACGCCCTGTTCCGAAACGGCAGGGGGATAGACATATCCTCTACGGAGGACTATCCGTCGCTTCACCCCAACGTGATATCCCAGGTCTTCATGGACCTCTACCACAGGGACGCCACCAGGGCCCTTCTGGAATCGGAGGAGGGAGAGAGTTGAGCTGGACCAGGGAGAAGGAGCTGTTTCTAAACCTCTCGGCGGCGGAGAGCTGGATAAAGCTGGACGAGCCGGGAGAGGCCCGTCCCATAGGCATGGCCCTGGTGGACTTCGTCATAATGGAAAGGGAACGAACCATAATGGTGGAGGTCAAGGACCCGTCGGATCAGGGCGCCCCGGAGAGGGAGAGGCATTCCTTCGTGAGACGGCTTTCGGGAGACGAGTACCTGGCGGGAAGGCTGATCCCCAAGGCCAGGGACAGCTACTGCTACCTGCACCTCATGGGACTGGACGATAAGCCCATCCTGTTCGTGCTTCTTCTGGGTCTGGAGAGGACCCCTGTGGAGGCGGCCCAGCTTCTGGCCACCAAGGAGAGGATCCTCTCCAAGCTGAGATGGGAGTCCGACCGGCCCTGGAGCCATCCCTACGTGAAGGACTGCGCCGTTGTGACGGTGGACGGCTGGAGGTGCTACCTGCCGAAATATCCCATAAAGAGGTGCACCCCCGAAAAATAAGCTACCTGGTGGACTATTCTTTTCTCAACGACAGATCGTTCTCCTGGTCCAGGGCAAACCGAGCGGCTATCGAGCTGAGACGTTCAGCACCGGAAGAGAGTGCCTGAGCTTCCTGAGCCACCTGATCCGAGGCCGAAGCGGTATCCTCGCTTCCCTTCTTCACGTTCAGCAGTATCTCCGTGATCTCCACGGTCCCCTTGGTGGCCTGATCGATCCCGGAGGCCATCTCCTGGCTGGCAGCAGCCTGCTCCTCCGCCAGGGCGGCGATGTTCTGCATCACGTCCTCCACCTTGGAGATACGCACCAGAGCGTCGTCCAGGTTGGATATGGCCGAATCGGATGCCGACACTATCCGATCGACCAGCTGGTCGACCTCCTTCATGGAAGAGGTGGACGACGATGCGTTTTCCCTGAGGGAACCTATCAGATCGGCGACCTCCTTGGCCGCTTTGTTGCTCTCCTCCGCCAGCTTGCGGACCTCCTCGGCGACAACGGCAAACCCCCGCCCGTGTTCTCCCGCCCGGGCGGCCTCTATGGCGGCGTTCAAAGCCAGCAGATTGGTCTGGTCCGCTATGGATGCGATGGTATCCACGAAGGATGTGATGGACTCCACCGACCCCTCAACCTGACTCATGCTATCGACGGTCCTCTCGGACCTCTCTCCCACGGACTTTATCATCTCCACCATGGCCCTGACGTTCTTAACGGCCTCCCCGCTGATGCGACTCATCTCGGCCGATTCCTCGGAGCCCTCCGCCGCGCTATCCGCCGCACCGGAAGCCCCGGCCGAGACCTCCTCCACTCCGACGGTGGTCTCCTCCAGGGCCGCCGAGTTGGCCTCCGAAAGGTCTCCCACATGGTCCACCGAGGACTTGACCTCCTCCATGGACGCCACGGTCTCCTGGGCCAGGGCGGCCAAGGACTGGGAGGTGCCGGAGAAAACGCCGGATTCCTTTTGGATCGCACGGACGAAATCGCTCACCTTGATCTGCATATCCACGAGAGATTGGACCGCATCGGCGATCTCGTCGTTGCGATACTTGAAAAGCCAGGATCTAGACCCGTCCGACTTAAAGTCAAGTTGGGAGAACTTCTTCAGAATCTCCGAAATTCCCTCTATCGGTCTCACTATCCTGCCTGTGACGAAAAACATCACCACCGCGAGGATAAGCAACCCGGCCAGAGACGCCAGAATAACGTCACGGACGACCGCATCGGCTTTCGCTGTTACGTCCGAGAGGGGAACGGTTATGGCCAGGCTCCAGGGATTCAGGCCTAACCCGAAGGACACGGGAATGCGGGCCTTGAGGGCCTCCTCTCCCAGCTCGGGATCCCGGTAAACCGATACCTCATCGCCCCCGGAAGAGAGAACGTTCAGAACGTGCCCCAGATCGTGGACCCGGTCCGATCCCATCTCCTGAAGGTTCTTCTCCACCAGATCCTCATCGGGATGATATATGACGTAACCGTCGTCCGAAAAGAGAGAGGCGTAGCTATGATCCGTCACAGAGATTGACTCCATCAGCTCGGAAAAGATCCCCAGATCCAGATCGACCCCAGCCACCCCTACGATCTTACCGTCCTTCTCCAATGGAATGGACACACCGGTTATGAAGTGAGACCGGCTCTCGTCATCGGTGTAGGAATAGCGGCAGGGCTCGGCCATGACCGGTCTGCCGGACCGGAGGACCCCATAGTACCAGTCCCCGTCCTTGAGACTCTCCTCGGTGGTGTCGTAGGTCCTGACCACGGAACCGCCCTCTCGGATGAAGGTTCCCTCGAAACGACCGGTGTCCTGAAAACCGTCGACCCCGGCAAACTGACCGTCCTTCCCGTCGAAGGCGTCGGGCTCGAAGACGAACCACACCGACAAGGCCCCGGGAGTTCGCTCCAACACGCTACGGACAATATCCAGCACGGTCGATCTGGCCCCTGACGTGGAGCCGTCCACACCCTCGAGGGAGGACGCCAGGGTCCTGGCCGCCACCGTGAAGCGCTCCATGGCCCTTGAGACGTCGGATGCACTCCCCTCCGCCTCCGCCTGAACCGTCTTCTCCGCCTGATCCACGGCATTTCCCCTTACCGTAAGGGCCAGATAGACGACTATTGTTCCCTGGACCGCCAGCAGTCCTCCCAAAAGTAAAGCCAACATCCTGCCTCTAAGCCTCAAACGCATGAACGAACATCCTCCTCTAATCCCTGCCACCGCCACGAAAAACTGTATTTTCTGTCTACAGCGTTCAACATCGGTCGATGAAAACCATTATCCCCGAACCGAAAAGACCGTCAATGTAGGTATCCATACCACATGGGGAAGTCGATCCCAAATACCCTAGAGATCGAGACCTAATGCCCACGGAGAAAAAGGACCCAGGATTCAACGGCGACAGAGGAGGCCGAAGCGAAATATAAAAAACCCCTAGAGGTCGAAAAGGACCTTTAGGGATTTCCTTTGAACCCATCCTCTTTCATAATGAAAGAGGATGGGTTCAGAGGATCAGAATTCCGTAGGCCACGGCGGCCAATATCAAAAGGGGGTCGGGTATCCTGCGCAGGCGGGTCTGTAGCCAGAGGAAGAGGCAGAAGAGCCAGACGCACTGTAACCCCGACGATATAGCCGACTGCCCCGGGAAGGAGGCTACGGTGTGAAAGGTGGTCTCCATGAAGGAGATGAAGACCGACAGGAATATGGCCATGAGAACGGGAAGGATAAATTTGGTCATGGCCTTCATACCCGGAGATCTCTTTATTCTGTCGAGACAGGAGAAGGCGACCAACGAGTTCGTGACCGCCGGGAGCACCATGGCGACCACCAGGATGGCTCCCCCCGCCGACGCCCAAAGCCAAAGAGGGCCGGAGTAGGCCGTTCCCGAATCGGCCACCCTCTGCACCATGTCCCAGCCGGAGACGGCGGAGAGCTTGGATATTATGGGGGACGGCAAGGCGTTCACTATGGCTATGTACTGCATGAGCCTTTCCCTGGTGTAGAGGAATATCTGGGACGACGGCCCGGCCAGAAGCCCTATGGCAAGCGGGATGAACACCGGTCCGCCTCCGAAGGTCATGAGTCCGGTAAAGGTCATCCCGGCCAGAAGCGCCAGGTAGGCCGAGGATCGAAGAAGAGGACAGAGCATCACCAACGGCACGCAGACAGCCAGCACCGCCGCCCAGATCCGCCCGAGGTCTCCTAGAACCGGACGCAGCCCTGCCTCGCCGGTCGAGTTCGGCAGATCACCTTCCGCAGGGGTGGTCCAAAGCCCGACGCCCCCCGCTACCAGAAGCCACAGCACCACCGACCATTCCAGGTAATCCGGAACGGCCATGCTCAGAGTCGAAACGAGGTCGCTGTGGACGAACAGCAGAGCAGCCACCGGCACCACCATGCCGTAGCAGAGCCACCTGGGCCAGGGAGCGGCAGAGGTGATCGCCAGGGAGATCATGGCCAATATGACGAAGCCGTTGTCCACCCCCAGGTAGAGCAGAGCCAGACACACCAGAGAGAACAGCACCGTCCTGACCGGCCCTATGGCCTCCGATCCCTGACGGTAGAACTTGAGCATCAGTCGACAGAGCATGGCCGACACCAGGGGGAACACTGCCACGGTGCTCCTCTTCAGGATCAGCATCTTGTCGGCGCTCTCCCCCACGGCGGAGAAGATCCAGGATATTAGGACCACCACCAACACCGCCATGGGCACCACTAGAGCGGAGACGGCCGCCAGCATTCCGCCGATTCCCGCCGCCCTGTAGCCTATGACCGCCGCCATCTGAGGGGCCGCCGGCCCCGGCAGGGTGTTCGACAGCGCCAGCACGTCGTTGAAGGTTCCGTCGTCCACCCAGCCATATCTATCGACAGCCTCTTTATGTATCGCCGGGGCTATGGCGGCCCCTCCTCCGAATCCCAGAAAACCGGCCCTCAGAAAAGCCGCAAAGACCTTTAATATCAAAGACCTCGCCTCCTCGTTCGTCGATTATGCCTCAGTGACCCCGTGAAAGACCGAGTATAGCACCGGCACGACTATGAGGGTCAGGAAGGTGCCGACGAAGAGACCTCCCATTATGGTTATCGACATCCCCGAGTACATCGGGTCGAAGAGGAGAGGGGCCATTCCCAATATGGTGGTCGCCGCCGCCATCGCGACGGGACGGAGTCGGCTAACCGCAGAGTCCACCACGGCGTGATAGGGTTCCTTGCCCTCCTTGAGCTGTAGGTCCAGTTCGTCTATCAGGACTATGGCGTTCTTTATGAGCATTCCCGAAAGCCCCAGGAAGCCCAGTATGGACATGAACCCGAAGGGTATTCCGAAAAGCAGCATTCCTCCCACCACCCCTATTATGGAAAGAGGTACGGTGAGGAAGATGACCACCGGTCTTCTCAGGGAGTTGAACAGCCACACAACAGTTACGAACATCGCCACAAGACAGATCGGGAACGTCTTCTGGAGGGGTTCCTGGGCCTCCAGGGAATCCTCGTACTCGCCTATCCAGTCCATAGAGTAGCCTGGAGGGAGATCTATCCCGTCCATCCCCGGAAGAAGCTGTCGCCTCAGGGGCTCGGCCAGGCCGGTGACGGGGTTGCACTCCACCGAGATGGCCCTCTGACGGTCGTGCCTCTTTATCAGAGGGTCCTCCCAGATCAGTTCCTCTCCGTCGGTCACCTTGGACAGGGGGACGAAGGCCATAGCCCCGTCGCTCCATACCTGCACGTCTCCCAGGGAACCTACAGAGGTCCTCTCGTCCTCGGGAGGACGGGAGACTATCGGTATAAGATCGTCTCCCTCACGGTAGATTCCCACCCTGCTTCCGCCGTAGGTCCACTGAAGGGCCTGATGGAGGTTGTTTCTGCTGACTCCGGCCTGTCTGGCCTTGCTCTCGGAGAAAATCGGCCTCAAGACGTGTACAGGCTGCCTCCAGTCGGTGCGCAGGTCGGCCACGTTGGGGGTATCCCTCATTACCTTCAAGGCCCGATCCGCCAGGTCCTTCAACACCTCGACGTCGGGGCCTCTGAAACGGACCCCCACCTTGTACTCCAGCCCCGGACCGTTGGGCAGCTTGGTGCAGTGGGACTCCGAGTCGGGATAGTTTTCGTATATATGCTCCTCTATTCGGTCTATCAGTCCGTCGATCCTGGAGACGTCGTCCACCTGGACCAGAAGCTGACCGTAGCTGCCGTTGGGAGACTCGTAGTTGTAGGAAAGCACGAAGCGCAGGGTTCCCTCTCCCACGAAGGACGCCACCGACTCCACCCCCTCCAGTTCCGATACGAACTCGCCTATGGATGACATGTCCGAACGGGTTTCGTCTATGTGGGATCCCTGAGGTTTCCAGTAGTTGACGTAGAACCGTTTCTGCGTCGAGTCGGGGAAGAAGGTCTGAGGCACGGCCCCGAAGCCTATCAGGGCGACGATCAGCATCGCCAGGACCGCCCCGATCGTGATCCACCGATGGGCCAGACAGGATCGAAGCGCCCTTCGGTAGAACCGGTAGAGAGGCCTGTCGTAGGGGTCGGTACTCTCCTTGGGTATCTTCAGAAACCACACGCACAGAAGGGGCGTCACGGTGACCGCCAGTATCCAGCTTATGGACAGAGACAGGGCCATCACCTCGAAGAGGCTTCGGCAGAACTCGCCTATGTTTCCCGGGGCGAACCCTATGGCGGTGAAGGCCAATATGGCCACCAACGTGGCTCCCAGAAGGGGCCACTGGGTGTCTCTCACTATGTCCACCGCCGCCTGCTCTCTGGTCTCGCCTTTCTCCACCTTGACCAGTATGCCGTCGGCCACGACTATGGCGTTGTCCACCAGCATTCCCAGGGCCAGAATGAGGGCCCCTAGAGAGACCTTCTGAAGGTCGATGTCGAGCAGCAACATCCCCAAGAAGGTGGCGAGTATGGTGAGAAGCAGTATAAAGCCGATAAGAAGACCGCTCTGCCATCCCATGAAGACCATAAGCACCGCTATGACTATTCCCACCGCCTCGGCGAGGTTGGTTATGAATACCGACACAGACTCTGTCACTATGTCGCTCTGATAGTAGACCGGCGAAAGCTCCATCCCCAGAGGTCTGTTCGACTCTATTTCGGCCAGGGTCTCCCTTATGGAGTTTCCCATGGTTATGACGTTGCCGCCGGTAACGGTGGAGATCCCTATTCCTACGGCGGGTTTTCCGTCGAACTCCATAGTCTTATCCGGCGGGTCCTGATAGCCCCTGGTGACCGTGGCGACGTCGCCCAGCCGAACCAGCCCTTTCATTCCGCCTATGAGCAGATCGCCTATGGCCGACTCGTCAGGAAAGGCGCCGGTGGGAGAGATACGGACGTACTCTCCGTCTATGTCGACCTTTCCCGCCGTCTCCACCAGATTCTGCCCCGAGAGGGTGGCGTATATGCTTGCCGGAGGTATGCCAAGTTCGGTCAGTCGGGACCGTTTGAACTCGACGTATATCCGCTCCTCCCTGGTTCCCCATATGGACACCTTTGCCACGTCGTCGCACAGAAGCAGTTCCTTCTTGAGGTCCTTTGCGTAGTCCTCCAGCTGCTTCATGGTGTAGCCCTTTCCGGTCAGGGCGAAGAAGACTCCGTAGACGTCGCCGAAGTCGTCGTTGACTATGGAGGGACCGGCCCCGGGGGGCAGCTGTCCTCGAACGTCGGACACCTTTTTTCTGAGCTCGTCCCATATCTGGGGCAGCTCGTGAGAGCGGTAGTCGTCCTGCATATCCACGTAGACCAGGGACAGTCCTTCCTGAGAGGTGGATCGGACCTCTTTGACCTGTCCCATGGACTGGACGGCCTCCTCCACCACGTCCGTGACCTCCTCCTCGACCTCCGAGGGGGAGGCTCCTGGATAGGGGGTCACCACCAGGGCGGTCTTTATGGTGAAGGTGGGATCCTCCAGCCTACCCAGCTTTCCGTAGGCGATTATACCGGCGGCCACTATCATGACGGTTATAACCGCCATGAAGGTCCTCTTTCTTAAGGCGAAGGAAGCGGGATTGCTCATCGTTCAAGAGGGCTGACGGACATGCCCTCGGTAATAAAATCCACTCCGGCGACCACTATACTCTCGCCGGGTCTGAGACCGTCGATCACCGGCAGCCTGTCGTCTCCTCCGACCTTGCCTAGCGATACCGACCTGGATCGCACCACCTTTTCGTCAGGATCGTAGACCCAGACGGACGATCCGCCGTCTCCTCGGGATACAACCGCCCCCAGAGGCACCGTTACGACCTCGGAGGAGCCCTCCTCGCCGTTCCAGAGGACCTCGGCGGTCATTCCCGGGAGCACCCTGACCCCCTCCGGCGCCGGAAAGACAAAGGACACCGAGTAGGTCCTGGTGGCCGGATCGGGAGAGGAGCTCCATTCCTCGAGGGTCCCGATCAGCTTGAGATCCGGTATGGACGGGAAGGACAGCTCCGCCTTAGTCCCCTCCGACAGGGAACCTCGGACCAGGGCCCCCTCGGGGACGTTGGCTGTAACCTTGAGGGTAGATATGTCCAGAAGCCCCATGACCACCTGTCCCGCCGAGACCATCTCGTGGTTTTCCACCTTTCTCTCCGACACTATTCCGTCGAAGGGGGCCTTCAGCTCCGTGTCCTGAAGCCTGTGTCCGGCTATGTCCAGCTGGGCCGAGATGTTCCTGACCGACGATCTGGCCGTCGTGACGGCCTTCTTGGCCCCGTCGTATTCGGCCTGGGCTATGACCTTTTCCTTAAGAAGCGACTTGGACCTGTCGTAATCGGTCTGGGCGTTTTCGAGGGTCGCCCTGGCTCCCTCGAGCTGGGCCTTCAGCACCTCTATCTCGTCCCTGAAATCCCTGGAGTCTACCTGGGCGAGCCTCTGCCCCTTCTTCACCAGGTCTCCCAGCTGAACGTCCACCTTGGTCAGGGGACCGGCTACCCGGAAGGCAAGAAAGGCCTCCTGATCGGCCTCCACCACGCCGGGGTAGCGACGATTCGATCGGATAGCACCGACTCCAACGGTTTCAAGAGCCACCGGCCTTGGGCCGGAGGCCTTAGCTAACGCCTTATCCGAACTTTTTTCCGAGGCCATAACGACGTGGCTCCACAGAAACCAGGATCCCAGTGCCAGGAACAGGACGGCACAAACCCATAGGATTTTCTTGTTCAACTCTACTCTCCTCCTCTTTTCCTGCATATCGAATACTCTTCTTCCAAATCGTGAAGTCCCAGCCCGAAAAGCGCCCTGCTTACGATCCGTCTTTCGAGCCCTTCCAGATACTCGGGGTTATATCGATCCATACCGAGCTCGCAGGTGATTATGTCCCTGTAGTCGGCGTGGAAGAATATGGGCGCGCATATTATCAACATCTCGCAGGCCGAGTCCTCCAGGCTCATCGTTCCGTCTATGCGACGAAGCAATCCTCTGAAAACCTCGACGCCGGGCATCATGGCAACAGAAAAGACGAGATCCCTGAGATGCCCGGGGCTCTGAAGCAACTGATATACGACACGACAGCACCAGCGCGGTCGGTCTTCGTCGAAAAGCTTTCCCATAAACCAATGGATCGCCGACACCACAGCCTCGGCCTGCACCGTTCGATCGTCCAGGCGATCCATATAGGGAGCGAGAACATCGGAAAGGGGGTTTTTCAGCTGAGGATCTATAGCCTTGTAGACCACCGCCTCGAAGAGCTTTTCCTTGCTGCCGAAGTGATAGTGGATGCTGCCGACGTTCTCTCCGGCCCTTTTGGCCACCTCCCTGGTGGTCACCCTGGAGAAACCCAGTTCCGCCGCGAGCTCTCCCGCGGCGTTCACGAGGTTTTCCCTGGTCCTGTCTCCGCTGGAATATCCTGCCATGCCGTCACCTCCATGGATCTTTACGGAGAAGAATTTTATACGGTCGACCTATTTTAGTCAAGCGACCAATGTTTCGACAGGGTAAAAAAAGTCCGGCAGAGAACCTACACGGTTCTTTACCGGACTACCGAATCGCCTCGGTCAGGTCGCCCCGCCCGAGCCCTGTCTCGCCCGAGCGTATTTTCGACCTGCCTGTTCCGAACGGACCGCCTCCGAGGGCACGTCCTGTGCCCCCTCGGCTTGGGGCGACGTCCTGTCGCCCCATCCGTCCTACACGACGGCAGGTCTAAAATACGGGCTCGAACGGGCTCCGTCGGGGCAACCTGACCGAGGCTTTACGTTTCAGAAGCTCTCGTAAAGATTTAAAGGGCCGCGGCGGCTCCGGCCTTTATGGCTTTCGCCATGGTCTCCAGCGATTCGTCCGAGGCGGTCACTCTTATGCCGTAGACCACCGCCCTGGAGAGGATTCCCTCCGTGATCGCCATGTCCTCCGGAAGATACTCGGGAGCATCGACACCCCGGGCCCTCGACCTTTCGGCCCAGTCTCTCAGGGAATCCCAATGCCTGGCGTAGTGCCAGGTGTTGCCCGAGAGGATACCGCACCCCACTCCGGCCTCGGCGGAGGCGGCCTGGAACCTCTTCGCAGACTCTCCGTCCGGAAGGATGTAGACCAGCTGGGTGGCTATCTCGCCGTCCTGGTCCGCGAAGGAGCGGCGGACAAGGCCGGGGACGTCTCCCACCGATTTCAGGACCTTGGCCTTGTTCTCCCTGAGGGCCTTTACGGCACCGAGCATTTTGTCCACCTGGACCAGACCGATTGCGCCCTGGATCTCGCTCATCCTGAAGTTCATGCCCAGACCGCTCTTGCGCTCGGCGCCGCGGTCGATCGATTTGTCGTGGACGTGGCCGTGGTCGTGGGAGTATTCCATTGTCCGGTAAAGCTCCTCGTCGTCCGTGACCACGAGCCCCCCCTCTCCTACTGTGAGAAGCTTGTAGGGATCGAGGCTGTAGGACCCCCAGGCTCCGATGGTCCCGACGTATCTGCCCTTGTAGGTGGCGCCCATGGCCTGGCACGAGTCCTCCAGGAGTTTCAGGCCGTGGGCGGAACATATTTTCGCTATTGGGTCCATGTCCGCCGCGGAACCGAACATGTGGACCGGCATCACAGCCTTGGTCCTGTCGTCTATGAGGGACTCGACAGACCGGGGATCCATGTTCAGGCTTTCGTCCACGTCGGCGAAGACAGGCACGGCGCCGCACTCGGCCATGGCCTCCACCGTGGCTATGAAGGTGAAGGGAGAGGTGATTATCCGGTCTCCCGGCTCTATTCCCATGGCCTTGAGACCGACGTAAAGGGCGGCTGTTCCGCTGCTGACCGCGAGGCAGAAGCGGGATCCGACCATTTCGGCCACGGCGTTCTCGAACTCCTCAACCCTGTATATGCCGTCGCGGCAGTCGTTGAAGGAGTAGCGATGGACCATCTTTCTACCGATGACGTCCGCTACCGCGTCTATCTCTCTCTGATCGAAAAACTCGAAACCGGGCATTTAAAAGGCCTCCTCGTAAATAGATATGACTTGCTCCAGAGATACGTCCCTGGGGTTGTTCTCCATAGGTCTGGCGACGGCCATGGCCCTTTTCGCCATGTCCTCGAAGTTCTCCGGGGCTATGCCGACCTCCAGCTCTCTCAGACTCGTCGGCAGATCCAGATCGTGGACCAGCTCGTCCAGCCGGTCGGCACACTCGACGGCCCTGTCGAAGAGCCCCTCCGAGTAGTTAGGGCCGCCCAGGAGCTCCGCGGCCCTGGCGAATTTCTCCGGCGCCGCCATGGCGTTGAACCGGACGACGTAGGGAAGGAGCAGGGCGTTGGAGAGGCCGTGCCCCACGCCGTAGAGGGCTCCCAAGGGGTAGGCCATGGAGTGACAGGCGGTGACCCCGGCGTTGGCCAGGGCTACTCCTCCGAAGAGGGCGGCAAGCATCATCTCGCCTCTGGCCTCGATATCGTTCCCTCTCAAGGCTGCGACCCTGAGGTATCTGCCGATCCTGGCTATTGCGGCCTCGGCCATCATGTCGCTGAAGGGAGAGGCCTGGCGGCTGGTGTAGGCCTCCAGGGCGTGGGCCAGGGCGTCCATGCCGGTCTCGGCTGTAATCTTTTTGGGCATGGATAGGGTGAGCTCCGGGTCCAACAGGCTACAGTCCGGATATAGGTAGTCCGAGTTTATTCCGCCCTTGACTCCGTCGCTCTTGCGGATCAACACGGCGGTAAAGGTGACCTCCGAACCGGTACCGGCGGTCGTCGGTATGGTTATCTTCGGGATGCCGGGGCTCTCGACGAGACCCAGTCCCTGATAGGCCCCGGCGGAACCCTCGTTGGTTGCCAGGACGCTGACCGCCTTGGCAACGTCCATGGAGCTTCCTCCTCCCAGCCCCACCACGAGGTCGCATCCTGTGGCCTTGAGCCGGTCCGCCGCCAGGTCTACCGTCTCCACCGACGGCTCCGGCTCCACCTGGGAGAAGACCTCCACGGGAAGGCCCGCCTCCTCCAGATGGGAGGTTATACGTTCAGCCGTTCCTATGGAGACCATTGTCTCGTCGGTCACCAACATGACCTTGGATGCCCCCAGGGCCTTCGCCTTTTCCCCTACCGTAGCCGACACTCCGGCACCGAAGGAGATCCTTCCAGCCATGAACATATCGAAATTCATTCGTCCTCTACCTCCCGAAGATATCTCTCTAAGGACTTTACGTCCTCCATGGTGTCTATCTCTATGGTGTCCCTGTAGGTCTCCACGCACCTGATGGGGTATCCCCTCTCGAGGACCCGAAGCATCTCCAGGCTCTCGGAGCGCTCCAGCTCGGTCTGATCCCAGCTGGAAAAACGCAGCAGAAAATCTCTCCTATATGCGTAGGGCCCTATGTGCTTGTAGCAGACGGCCTCTCCGACTCTACGGTACGGTATGGGAGAACGGCTAAAATATAGGGCGTTTCCCCTTCCGTCGAAGACCATCTTCACTATGTCGGGCGAGTCGACCTCATCGGGCCGTTCTATCCTCTTGGCCAGCACGGCGAGGGGCACCGAGGGATCTCCCTTGAGGGCTTCCATCAGAGGGTCCACCATCTCCGGCCCGACCAGGGGATCGTCTCCCTGGATGTTCAGCACGTATCTGGACTCTATTCGCTCCGCCACGTAGGCCACCCGATCCCCTCCCGAGGGGAGGTCCTTCGGGGTCATCATGGCCTCTCCGCCCCAGTCCTCGACGACCGAGGCGATCCTATCGTCGTCGGTGGCCACCAGGGTCCTGTCCACGCCACGGCACCTCAGGGCGTTGCGAAGCACCCTGATCACCAAGGGGACCCCTCCTATCTCCATCAGGGGCTTGGCCGGAAGCCTCGTGCTGCCGTACCGAGCCGGTATCACCGCCAGGGTCTCGATCAAGTCTTTCACCTCCATCTTTTTTCCTTTCACGTAGAAGTATCACAAACTAGGGGCGATAGTGGCACGAATAAAACCGTTGATAATGGATCGAGGCGACAGCACCCACCCCAAGCCGATGCAGACCATGACATTTCTTTACGGACCGAGAGTTCCTTTGCGAGTATTATATGAGTCGAATACGGACAAGAGGAGATGATCCCTTCATGATCGATAGAGTGACCGTTCGCCTGATCGCCGCTGTGGCGACGGTGGCGATAGCGGCGGGGGCCGCATCGGCGGAGACCAGGATACTTACGCTGGAGGACTGTCTAAAGATGGCCTCCACCCACCCGGACCTGATATCCGCGGAGGGCGACCTGGACGCGGCCAGGGCCAGGGTGTCCGGCTCTGCCTCCGGCTGGAGAACCACCATATCGGGTTCGGACCAGTACAGCCGCTCCGAGGGAGACGACGGAGGCCACTCCGGCTCGGTGGGACTGACCCAGCGTATATTCGACTCGGGCCAGACCAGGCTCTCGGTACAGGCCAGCCGGGAGGGGATGATGTCCACCGAGGCGGACGGAATCTCCACCCTTCAGGGGCTCAGATATTCCATAGTCGAGGCCTACTGCGACCTGCTGGACTCTCTGGAGGCCCGGTCGATAGCCGAGGAGATAGTCGAACAGGACGTCAAGCATCTGGAGATAGCCAAGGGCTTCTACGACGTGGGGGAGAAGGCCCTGATAGACGTCACCCAGGCCAGGGTCAACCTGAGCAAGGCCCAGCTCGACCTGGTGAAGGCCAGGCACGCCGCGGAGCTGGCGAGGCAGCAGCTGAACCACTCCATGGGCCGTCCGGACATGGAGCCCTACGAGATAGCGGACCTGGCGCCGGAACGCCGTCCGGTGGAGACCCTCGTCGAGGCCATATCGACGGCCATGGCGGAACATCCGGACCTAAAGTCCTACGGCCACTCGGTGGCCAAGGCCAAGAGCTCTCTGAAGCTGGCGGCCAGAGGCCTGTCCCCCACGATAAGCGCGACCGGAGGCTTTTCCTGGAACGGAGACGCCCCCTTCGAGGACGGGGAATGGTCCGTAAGCGTCAAGGGAACCGTTCCCATATCGGACGGAGGCCAGACTACGGCGGACACCGACGAGGCCAGAGGAAACCTCAAGTCCGCCGAGGCGAAGGCCGAGTCGGAGCGTCAGAAGGTGGAGCTGGCTGTGAGAAAGGCCTGGCTGGCGCTGGACGAGGCGGATCAGAGCGTGACGGTGGCAAAAGAGACTGTGGAACAGGCGGAGGCGAACCTTAAACTGGCCAACGGACGGTACGAGGTGGGAGAGGGAAGCCCCACCGAGGTGGCCGACGCAGTGACGACCTACGGAGAGGCGAGACTCTCCCTCTCCCAGGCCAGATACGACAGGGAGACAGCTCTGGCCGCTCTGAAACAGGCCATGGGAAGGATGTAGGATCATGAAAAAACTATTTGCACTGGTTCTGATCGCGGCGATCGGAGCGGGGATCTGGTGGTATAGGGGCGACGGAGAGAAGCAGAGGATTTCCTACAGGACCGAGTCGCTTCGAAGGGGCGACATGGTGAAGACGGTGTCCGCCACAGGGACGCTGGAGGCGATAAACACCGTTCTGGTCGGAAGCCAGGTGTCGGGCAACCTCTCGGAGGTGCTGGTGGACTACAACGACGAGGTGACTAAGGGACAGCTTCTGGCCAGGATAGACCCCACTCTGTTTCAGGCGAACGTGGACAAGGCCGAAGCGGCCCTTCTGACCGCCCAGGCCGACCTGGCCGAGGGCAGGGCATCTCTGGCACACGCAAACAGGGCCCTGGCTAGAAAGAAAGAGCTGGTGGGGCGGAATCTTATAGCCAAGGTGGACCTGGACGACGCGGAGCTCTCGGTTGCTACGGCCAGGGCCAGCCTTAGGGCTCTGGAGGGCAAGGTGGCCCAGGCCAAAGCGTCCCTCAGCAGCGCAAAGACCGATCTGGCCCACACGGAGATAGTGTCCCCCATAAACGGGGTGGTGACGGCCAAGGAGGTGGACGAGGGACAGACGGTGGCGGCCAGCCTGTCAGCCCCGGAGCTCTTCACCATAGCGGAGGACCTGAGACGGATGAGGGTCGAGGCCGACATAGACGAGGCCGATATAGGTTCCATAAAGGAAGGTCAGGACGTGTCCTTCACCGTTGACGCCTACCCCAGCCGGACCTTCTCCGGCAAGGTGGACAGGATAAGGCTGGCTCCTACGGAGACGGACAACGTGGTGACCTACACGGTGGAGATAGGGGTCTCCAACGACGACCTGTCCCTCTATCCCGGCATGACGGCGGAGGTGGCGGTCGTGACGGACCGTCGAGAGGACGTGCTCATGGCCCCGTCCGCCGCCCTCAGGGTGGACATACCCACACAGGAAGGAGAGCCCCACGGCGGATCCCTCAACGGCAGCGGCGTACTATTCACACTGTCCGGCGACAGTCCCGTTCCCGTACCGGTGAAGACCGGTCTGGCCGAGAACAGATGGGTTCAGGTTTCCGGAGAGGTGTCCGAGGAGACCCGGGTGGTGGTCGAGGTTCTGTCCGACGGATCGTCGGAGGAGAAGGGGGGCGGACTCTTTGGACCAGGCCCTGGTAGACGTCCGTGATCTGAGGAAAAGCTACGTCCTGGGAAGCCAGGAGGTCCACGCCCTTCAGGGGGTCAGCTTCAAGGTGGACCGGGGCGAGTTCGCCGCCATAATGGGGCCCTCCGGCTCGGGAAAGTCGACCATGATGAACATGCTGGGCTGTCTGGACGTGCCGACGTCCGGAAGCTACGTTCTGGACGGCAGGGACGTGGCGGAGATGAAGCCGGACGAGCTGGCCCACGTGAGGCGCGACTCCATAGGCTTCGTATTCCAGGGTTTCAACCTGCTCTCACGAACCAGCGCCCTGGAGAACGTGGAGCTGCCCATGGTCTACGCCGGGGTGTCCCCCTCGGAACGCCACAGGAGGGCCGCCGAGTCGCTGGACCTGGTGGGATTGGGAGACAGGATGGATCACATGCCGCACCAGATGTCCGGAGGACAGCAGCAGAGGGTGGCCATAGCCAGGGCCCTGGTCAACCGGGCTCCTCTGATACTGGCCGACGAGCCCACGGGGAACCTGGACAGCGCCAACAGCGAGGACATAATGAGGCTTTTCAGGACCCTCAACGACAAGCAGGGTATCACGGTGATACTGATAACCCACGAGCCGGACATGGCGGTGTTCGCCAAGAGGGTGATAACCTTCAGGGACGGCAGACTCGTCGAGGACAGGAGGCAGGAATCGTGATATCCCCCATCCAGACCGCCCATATAGCCACCAAGGCCCTGTGGGCAAACAAGATGAGGTCGGCCCTGACCGTGCTGGGCATAGTGATAGGCGTGGTGGCGGTGATAATAATGTTCGCCGTAGGGACGGGAGCCAGGGAGGAGATATCGGCCAAGATGAACTCCCTGGGGAGCAACATGCTCTTCATACGCCCCGACGTGTTCCGTACCGGAGGGGTCCGGTCCGGTTCGGTGCAGACGCTTAACGTCAAGGACGCCGAGGCCATAGGGATCGAGTGCCCCTCCGTGACCGCCGTGGCCCCGGTGGTGAACTTCTCCGCCCAGGTGGTCCAGGGGAACACGAACTGGTCCACCAGAATAACCGGAACAACCGGCCCGTTCCTCACGGTCAAGGACTGGGAGATAGAGGACGGACGGAATTTCACCTCCACCGAGGAGAGAGGGGCCGCCAAGGTGTGCCTTCTCGGAGAGACCGTGGCGGATGAGCTCTTCGGCTCGGAGGACCCCATAGGGGCGTCGGTCCGGATAGGGAAGGTTCCCTTCAAGGTGATAGGTCTGCTGAAGAGCAAGGGAGAGTCCATGATGGGAGACGAGGACGACATAGTCCTGGTTCCCTTCACCACCGCCAGGAAGAGGCTGTCCCCTTCCAGGACCCCCGGTCGGGTGGGGTCGATATTCGTAAAGTCGTCCTCCCCCGAAAGGCTCAACGCCGCCCAGAAGGAGATAGAGGCCCTGCTCCGGCAGAGACACAGGATAAAGGAGGGAGCCGAGGACGATTTCAGGGTGCAGAACGTCACCCAGATGGTCGAGGCCACCAAGTCCGCCACGGGGGTCATGACCATGCTCCTCACTGCCGTGGCGTCGGTCTCTCTTCTGGTGGGAGGCATAGGGATAATGAACATAATGCTGGTCTCAGTCACCGAGAGGACCAGGGAGATAGGCATCCGCATGGCGGTAGGAGCCACCGCCACGGACATAAGGATCCAGTTCATGACGGAGGCGCTGCTCCTGTCTCTGATAGGCGGTCTGGTAGGGGTCGCCCTGGGCTGGGGAGGGGCATTCTCCATAACGAGATTCACCGGCTGGAACACGTCCGTGCCGGTCTTCGCGGTGGTGCTGGCCGTAGGGGTATCCGCCGCGACTGGGATGTTCTTCGGCTACTACCCGGCTGCCAAGGCGGCCAGGCTGAACCCGATAGACGCCCTCAGACACGAATAGGCCGGGACCGGCCTAGGCCATCTGCCGTCTGACCAGATCGGCGAAGAGCCCATCCTCCTCCATCAGCTCGTCGTAGGTTCCCTCCTCCGCCACGGCACCGCGATCCATGACGAGAATCCGGTCCGCCCCCATGACGGTGGAAAGACGGTGGGCTACGACTATGCGGGTGGCGTCGATGGCCTCGAGACTTTCGCTCACCAGCTCCTGGGTCCTGTTATCCAGGGCGCTGGTGGCCTCGTCGAAGATCAGGACCCGGGGTTTTCCGGCTATCGCCCTGGCTATGAGCAGTCTCTGCTTCTGGCCTCCGGATATGGTGTTGGCCCCTTCGGTGAGCACCGTATGGATTCCCATGGGCATCTCCGAGATGTCGTCCTTCATCCCCGCCTTCGCCAGGGCCTCCTCCACGTCGTCGACGGAAAGGTCCCTGGAACACCTGACGTTGGAGGCGATGCTTCCCGGCAGCAGCCCGCCGCCCTGCAGGACGACCCCTATCTGCTCTCTGAGCTTCTTGAGGTCCAGCTCGCCTATCTCCTTATGGTCGAAGAAGATACCCCCCGATTCGGGACGGTCGAACCCCAGAAGCATCCGTATGATCGTCGACTTTCCCGCTCCGGAGGGGCCCACTATGGCTACGAATTCCCCGGGGGAGACGGAAAAGCTCAGGTCCTTCAACACCGGGGGGCCGTCGCTCCTGTAGCGGAAGGTCACCCGGTCGAGCTCGACGCTGCCGGTTATATCCCCCGGGTCGGTCTTTCCCCCGCCGGTCTCCGGCTCGGTCCTCAGGATCGGCGCCAGGTTTTCCACCAGGGGAAGGACGTTCAAGGTCGTGGTAACGGAGCTCACCACCTTGAGAAAGGACGTCTGTAGAGCCCCGAAGGCCGTCCAGAAGGCCATGAATCGTCCGGTGTCGTAGGCTCCGTCGTCGGAGCTCCAGCGGACGAGAACGTACACCACCGCTATGGTGGTTACCCCGGAGATGAGCGCCATGGCGGAGTTCATGCCGTTCTCCAGCTTTCGGGCCCTGGAGGACAGCTTTCTCTGCTCTCCGAAGGAAGCGGCCCAACGAAAGAAGGACAGCTCCTCCGCTCCGGCTATCCTGATTTTGGCTATCCCCGTAAGGAGCTGAAAGGTAAGGGCGGAGATCCTGTTCTGCAGGGCAATCATAGGGCGCTGAAGCCGAAGCTGGAACAGGTTCACCACCAGCATCACCGCTCCCTGAATGGTCAGACAGCCCAGTCCCGCCAGAGCGATCCGCCAGTCGTACCAGATGGACTGGGCGGCGTAGAACAGGACGAAGATGCCCTCCACGATGAAGGTCCTGACCGCCATGGAGGCCAGAGAGCGAAGCATGTACAGCCCCAGGGCCCTGTTGGCCAGATCTCCCGAGGTGGTCTTCCTGAAGAAGTCCACCGGAAGGCGAAGTATCCGGTCCCAGACGCCGGTCGACACCCTGTGGTCCAGGATCGTCTCCGTTCGCAAGAAGGCGACGGCCTGGGCGAAGCGGAGCAGCGCCGACGACAGGGCCACTCCCACCAGGATGGCGAAAAGCTGGATCATCCGTCCCCTCTCGGCCTGGGGGATGACCTCGCTGAAGACTATACCGTTGATCTCCGGAGGGATAAGTCCCAATAAAGCCAGAACCGTGCCGAAGACGAAGGTCAGGGCTATATCGCGGCCGCGGCCGGAGATTCCGAAACGGAGCAGATCCCAAGCGTTCAAGGACCGGGTCGGCATAGGGAGGTAGACGTGAAGCCCCTCCGGGGAGATAGACTCGGCCACTGTTCGGTCGACGTCGAGCTCCCCGTCGCAACCGACCATGCGGTAGCCTCCTCTTCCCTTGGGGATCAGGGCCACAGGACGATCCTCCCTGAAGGCTATCATAGGGTCTCCGTCGGAGATCCACCAATCTCCGGCCAGGGTTATCTTCCTCGTTCGCAGATCGGCCCTGCGAAGGACGTCCGGGACGTCGCCGTTCCGTTCGCCGGTAGATCGAGGGATATCGACCCCCAGAAAAGCCGCCACCGCGGAGCAGGCGACGGAGACTGGGTCGTCCTTCCGAACTTCGCTCGCCCTTTCATCTCCCGACAGATGTGAAAAAAGACGACCCATGCCGGAGGACATCGCAGTCCTCCTGGAACGCTGCATCTCCCTGAGCTCCCCTACGTCGTCGGCGGCCTTCATTCGGGAGTTCATGGCCAGAGACGAAAAGACGACCTCGGAAAAACGGTCGAAGTAGGAGGAGAAGTCTCCCTGAACGATAAGATCTTCCGTGGAGACGGAGAACAGGGAACATCCCTCGAGAGGAAGTATCCAACAGTTCGACGGCAGGGCGAAAAAGCCGCCGCCCGGGGCCATGTCCTCGGTCCCCACGAAGAGGGCCCGTCCGGTCCGGAGCTCGATCCAGAGCGACGAGGCGCTGCCGGCAGGACGATCGGCCTGAAGCTCGGCGTCTCCCGGGACTATCTCCTGACGGATTCTGGGCAAAGGGACTATGTCCTTGATTATTCCACGGCCCAGCCCCTCCAGAAAACCGTCGACGAGAGACGCCGCCTCGGAGGCCTCGGTTCGGGCCGCCTCCAGGAAGTCCGACCGGGACAGCTCCACCACGGAGGTGCCGGGAACTCCGCTGACCAGAAGCCCTGTGGCTTTTCCGAAGAAACCGGTGTCCACGCCGAGCAGGATACTGCCGGGGCCGGAGGAGAACAGATAGTCTCTTCTGCCGGTCTGGACGTCCCCGGATCGGGAGACCACGTAGACGTGGACCTCTCCACCGACCACGCACCATACTTTTTCGGGGTCGTCGAGGAAAAACGGGGTTTTTCCGGTCATCTCCAGGGATTTCCCCATCGGCTCCAGGATCTTAAAGAGATGGTTCACGTCGTCGCCTCCCATAAGGTCAGTTCTCGATGAGATCGGCGTATCTTCCGCCCAGAGCGATCAGCTCCTCGTGGGTTCCCCGCTCCTCCACCTTGCCGCTTTTCATGACGACGATCTCGTCGCAGTCCCTTATGGTGGATAACCTGTGGGCAACTATCAGACAGGTGCATCCCCTCCGACGGAGGGCCCTGTCTATCGCCTCCTCGGTGGGAGAGTCCAGGGCACTCGTGGCCTCGTCCAGAACTATAAGCGACGGTCGGCGGACCAGGGCCCTGGCTATCTCCAGCCTCTGTCTCTGACCTCCGCTGAAATTACGGCCGTTCTCCTCGACCATGGCGTCGTATCCGCCGCTGCGCTCGACGATGTCTCCGTGGATCTCGGCGTCCTTACAGGCCTCCACCAACAACTCCATGGGTATGGTGTCGTCCCACAGGGTGAGGTTTTCCCGAACGGTGCCCTCGTAGAGGGATATCTCCTGATCCACGAAGGAAAAGGACATTATCAGCTGTTCTCTGGGAATCTCCGCCAGAGGGCGACCGTCCAGCAGGACCTCGCCGGACCAGGGGGAGAAGAGCCCGCAGATTATCCGGGCCACGGTGGATTTCCCCGATCCGGAACCTCCCACCAGGGCGACTCGGGATCCTGGAACCAGGTTCAGAGAAAACTCTTCCAAAAGCGGAGGGTTCAGAGGAGAGTAGCCGAACGAGACGTTTCGGAGCTCCAGACGGCCGGACAGACGGACCTGGCTCAGTCCGACCATGCCGCCTTCCTCCATTGCCGGACGGGGCCTCGATGGAGGATAGCGAAGAACGTCGTCCAGCCTGTTGACGTTTCCCCTGGCGCTCTCGAAAGAGCTCCACAGGCCGACCAGATCGGACATAGGCGAAAGGGTCTGCTGCATGAGGACCTGGATGGCCAGAAGCATCCCCATGGTGAGCACGCCGTCCATCGCCCTGAGCCCTCCGAAGCAGAGGATCGCAGCGGCGGAAAGGGACGAGAGCATGGGCATCACGGGCTCCACCCTGGCGGAGAAGAGCCCGAGGGAGGTCCTGGCCTCCAATACCTTGGCCATGTGCCCCGCCAGTCGGGCGAACTGATCGTCCTCGCCTCCGAAGGACTTGACCGTTTCTATGACGTTAAGCCCTCCCATGGCGGTACCGGCGAAACGGCCTATCTCGTTGGTAAGCCTTTCGTTCAGATCGGACCTTCGGCGGTTCATGGCGGCCAACATTATCAGAGCCGCGACACAGGCACCCACCGCGACGAGGGCCAGAGGCGGGTCGTAGAGAACTATCACGACGCCGTAGAACCCGACCATCAGGCACTGAAGCACCGTGCTGGCCAGATCTCGGGATATCAGCTGAGCTACCTGGTCGTTAAGCTGAACCCTGTTTCCGATCTCCCCGGCGTAGCGTTGAAGAAAAAAAACGTAGGGAAGACGGAAGAGATGGACCATGAACCCTGCCGAGTCCCGAAGGGCCATGGACGTCTCCTGCCTCAGCAGGGAGGAGCTCTGGAGCCAGGTGAGGACGGCCTTCACCAGGGCCATGGCTGCCATCAGGGACAGAAGGGGACGGAACCACTCCATCCGTCCCTCCACGAGAAGCCGATCCACGAAAATCTGCTGAAAAGACGAGTTGAGGATTCCGGGCACGACCAGAGCCAGTCCCGCCAGTACGGCGAAGGTCACGGCCCATCTGGCACCGTAGAGCCTTTTTCTCAAGGAGGCCCAGGTGCTTCTGGGTTTTCCCTCCGGGCGAAAATCCGGTCCAGGCGTTATCGACAGAGCGACGCCGGTGAAGCAGCGGTCCAGGGTCTCCCTATCGACAGTTCTGGGCCCGGAGGCCGGGTCGTTGAGGTATACCCTGTCCCCCTTCATTCCCTCCAGGACGAGAAAATGGTTGAAGTTCCAGAACAGCACCGTCGGAAAGGTCAGATCGCTCAGGCGGTCCGTCTCCTTTCTGTAGCCCTTGGCCACCATGCCGTACTTCCGGGCGGCCTTCAGGACGTTTACCGCCTTGCTGCCGTCACGGCCTATGCCGCAGTCCTCCCTCAGAACCTCGAGAGGAACGTGGACGCCGTAATATCCCAGGACTATGGCCAAGGCCGCGGCCCCGCATTCCGACGCCTCCATCTGGATCACCGTGGGGGTCTTCACCCGTCTAGTCATCTGGGTCCTCCCCGTGAGGTTCCTCTCCAACCCCCAGGAAGAAGTTTTTGAGGAAGGGCAGGACGAGGGTCACAGGGGCCTGTCTACGGACCACGACGGTGACCCCGGCCAGGGTCCCGCTCTGCAGCGTCAGAGGCGGTCCGCCTCCGGAGGACCATTCATAGCCGGTCTCGGTCTTCATCGATCTTCGCATGGCTACGGTCAGGGTTATGGGGGATCCGCCCTGAGACAGGCTCTTAACCAGCTCGTCGTTTCCCAGAACCCGCTTCATTCCCCTGGAGGACGCGGGAAAACGGGAGACCCTGGTGACTTGTCCCAGGATGACGCCGAACTCCTCCTGTTTGACCACCGAGGGAGAGACCTGGGCCTCCATACCGGCGGAGATCTTCTTACCCTGCCGGGGCTGGACGAAGGCGTGCAGATAGAGGGGGGTTCTTCCGTCGTCCTCTTTCTCCACCGACAGCAGAGCCTCTCCGGAGCGGATTACCTGTCCTCTGGTCTTGAAGACCTCCAAAACCCGTCCGTCCGCCGGGCTCCTGATAACGCTCTCCAGTTCCAGACGATCCCTCAGAGCCCGCAGCTGCTCTTTAGAGGCCATTATCCTCATATCGACGTCCATCTTCTCCCTTTCCAGCTGGGAGGAAGAGTCCACCGCCGTCATAGGCACTCTGGCCAGCTCCTCCCTTCGGGAAAGTATGTCCTGAAGGGCTCCGTTATATTTTTCCTTGACGTCCAGATACTGACTGCGGGTTATGTACTTCTTGCGAAACAGCTCGTCGTACCTCTCGAGCTGTTCCTTAAGAGATGCCGCCCTCTCGCGAGCCACCTGAAGGGAGGCCGTCAGGGTCTGTCTTCTTCTGGCCAGATACTCGGACTCCAGGCTTTTCCTGTCGTCGCCCATCTCCTCGCCGGTGTCCCTCTCGAGCTCGAGCAAGTCGAGCTTGGCCTCCAGTTCGGCGATACTGTGTATCAGGTCCGGCTGGGAAATTCTAGCCACGACCTGTCCCGTCTCGACCCGGTCGTCCACGTCGACCAGGACGACGTTTAACTGGCCGTCGCCCGGGGAGGACGCCTCCTCCAAGGCCCCTTCCCTCAGCAGAATACCCTGACCTGTTACCTTGGTGGCTACGGTTCCGAAAAATCCCCACCAGATCAGCAGAGCCAGAAGAAGCGTCACCGCAGCCAGGGCGACCCAAGAGGCCGGTCGAACTATGCGAAACGGGACGTCCAGCTGATCCGGTGACGAAAGTCGATCCAGAGCGGACTGGCGGAATAGCTGTTTTTTCATCTACGAAAACCACCTTCAAGAGGCCCTTCTTCATATCATGAAAGAGCACGTCATCTATAATATAATAAGACATATCTGAAAATTACGCATCGATCACCGGGAGGTATTGGATGAGATTTCTTTCTTCACAGCCCATCGCGATCGTGGCCCTAGTGGCGGTCCTCGCTCTCCTATGGCCCTCCGGGTCCTTCGGGGAGACGGTTCTGACCGAAGATGCCTATCTGAGCCTGGTTCTGGAGAGAAACGAGGACCTTGCCGCCATGGGAAGGGAGATCGACGCCGGGGTCTTCTCTGCAAGGTCCGAGATGGGAACGCAGCGACCCTCTTTGAAGTTGGCCACCGAGATCGATCGCTGGATGAACAGGGACAGAGGAGACCGATACCTCGACCTGGCTCTCTCCCACCGTATCGACCTTTCCGGCAGGTACGGCCTACAGGAAAGGGATCTTCTGATCGGACTGGACATATTGAGACAGAGTTTTTACGGATCGGTAAACGATACCCTGGCCGGAGCGTCGTCGACCTACAGAAGAGCGGTCATGGCCGGGTTGAACCTGAAGATGAGAGAGGACATTCTGGAACATCGTGAAAAATCCCTGGAGGTAACCAGGGAAAAATTCGAGAAGGAACTCGTTCCACTGCTGGACCTTCTAAGGGCCCGATCTCAGAGGGACGAGGGAGAGGCCCTTTTTCTCGGTGCCCATAGGGACTACGAACAGAGGTTGATAGAGATGCGGTCCTTCGTCGGAAACGCCGAGGTAAACCCCGTCGTGGAGGTGCCGGATCCGACGTCCCTAGATCTGTCGATAGATCTGAACTCCGCGATGGAAGGGCGCCCGGAGATCGAGGCTCTAAGGCTCGCGATCGAACAGGCGGGGGTCAGAAAATCCCTGGCGGCCAGAGGCCTTTCCCCCCTTTTGGACCTGTCCATAGGCTGGAGGCTCGGAGAGGACTACCGGTCTCCCTTCGCGGAGGACAACCAGGGAGAGCTGATGCTGACGGCGGTGCTTTCCGTTCCCATCTCCGACGGGAACCAGACCGAAAACGCCGTCGAGGCCGCCAGGCTGACGGAGGAAAAGGCCGATCGAGAGCTGAGGGCCCGACAGGACGACATCGCCAAGGAGATCGAGCTCGTCCGAAACCGCTGGGACAGAGGACGAGAGCTGGAGACCCTGAGACGGAGCCAGATTGAGGGATCGTCGAAAGAGCTGAAGATCGCGGAGATGCTCTATCGGGAGGGTCTGGCCTCTCAGCTGGACCTGATAAACGCCCAGGAGAGAGATCAGCAGACCAGAGGCGACCATCTGTCGGCGATTCAGGAACTGTGGCTGGTTCTCTCCGAGGCGGACAGAGTGGCCGGACGCTACGTCTCCCGATTCACGTCGGAACCAAAAAAAGGGCCTTCTCCGAAGGAGTAAGGCCCTTTGGGCAGTTTCCATCCCGAGAACGTCACGCACCGGCGGCGGCGATGGCGAGGGCGATGATGCCCATACCTCCACCTATACCGATTCCTATGGAGATTCCGTAAATCATGTCGTCCGACGTCCCTCCGACCACCGCCTCCAGCTCCTCGTCGGAGAGCTCCGGGTTCCTCTCGAAGACCACCTTCTGCATCTCCTCCTCGGAGAAGTCGTAGCCCAGGTCTTCCTTGACGTAGCGGCTTATGCTCTCCCTGTCGCCCAGCTCCTTGATGCGTTCGGACAGCTCGCCGTCGGACTCCAGCCTCTCGTAGAAACTAATCGCCGATTCCATGGACATACACATCGCCTCCTTCGTATTCGATAATCACAGACCACGTTTCCTACGCCGTTATTCCGCCATCCTCCAGCAACACCCCGGCGGAGTAAAACCGCCAAAGCGCCAGAGGGGACATCTTATCTACCATACCCGGAACCTTCACGAGATCGCCCAGAGAGGTTTCCTCCAACATGCGCTTTACCGACGGCATCAGTTCGGGCAACCCCGATCCGTTGTGCCAAAAGCCGGTCTTTACGTTGTTAAAACGGACCTTTTCCGGAACCTCGGGAAAGACCGTCCTCAGGGGATATTTGAGAGTTCCCTTCCCATAGAGGAAATCCAGTCTGAACCGGGAGACCAGATCGACGATGACGTCGGACAGAAAGGGGGCCCTTACCTCCATTCCGAAGTGATCCGCAAGGCTTACGTCGTAGTGGAGCAGGTAACGGAGAGTCCTGTTCAGAAGGTCCTGCCTTCTGACCGACTCCCAATCGGAACAGTCCGCCGCGAAAAAACGAACTCCCCTTCGCCGGCAGACCTCCTCTCTGGACAGCCCCAACACGGCGCAGGCACCGCCGTCGTTCAGGTTGACCCAGCTGCTGGTCCTGGTGAAGCACCGCCTGACCAGTCGAAGGGTCAACACTCCCATAGGGGGAGATTCCATCTGGGCCTTCTTCCATAACTCCGCCTTCTCTCGATCCCCGACGGCCAGTCTGTCCATGGCCATAGGGAAGTGCCAGGGATAACCGCATAGCACCTCGTCGCCTCCCTGACCGCTGTAGACCGTCTTTATTCCCCGGCGGGACATGGCGGAGAGGAGCCTGAACTGAGGCAGAGGGCCCAGAGGTATGTGAACCGGTATCTCCAGAATCCTGCACATATTCTCCAGCTCCTCCAACGAGACGACTTGGTCTCCCTTCACCACCGACGGATCGGTCCCCAGGGCCTCCGCCGTCTCGAGGGCAAGCTTTTCGTCGAGAGTGTTGGACACGGAGTAAACGAAGCACCCGGGATTTCCGACGGACGACCAGGCGGCGGCTATGGCGGAGGAGTCCAGTCCTCCGCTGAGACACAGACCGGCGTCTTCCGGTATGTCCCCCAAAGAACCGATCAGAGCCTCGCGGAAAAGGGGCAGGATCTCCTCTCCCAGCTCCTCCGAGGGATCGGGAAGGGGGTTCGGCTCGGAAATCCGGGCGTCGCCTCCCTCCACGTGAAGCTCTCCGCCCGGCGGCACCTCGAAAACCCCCTCGAAAAAGGTCGCTCCGTCGGGAAAAACCACCGTTCCGGAGGAGAGAAAATCCAACAGGGCCTCCCGGCGCCAGACCTTGCGGACCTTCCCCGTATCGAATATCTCGCGATAGGAGCGACCGACCGCAACCCCTCCCTCGAAGGGAGCGTAGATCGTCGGCTGCCCGTATCGACTAGTCATCGACGGTATCCCCGTCGTTCGGGGATAATCCCAGGGTCCGACCTATGCAGGTTCGAGCTACCTTGGAAAGGGTCATCTCATGGCCGAAATCGGAGATCTCCATGCCGGTCTCCGAAAGCATCTCGATCAGGGACGCCTTCCAGGGCAGCCCCTCCGCCCTGAGATGATCTCTCAGCCTGTCCATAAACGGCGCGGCGAAGTCTCTGTCCGCCTCCTCCAGATAGACGTCTCTGTCGGTCTCCAGAAGGCTCTCTCTTCGGGCGGCCTTTCTCTTCCAGCGGACGTAATCCCCCCGCAGCTTCAGCTCGTCCAGGACGATTCCGCTGTTCTTCTCGCTTACCCGTCCCTGCATAAGCCATCTATGCAGATGGTGCAGTATGGCCTCCTCTCTTACCAGTCGGCGAAAATCGCCGTCGTCCACATCGTTATCGGCCATCCAGACGGAAAGGTCTTCGTCCGACTCGATCCCCAGACGGCGCTTGAGACGGCGTTCCTCCGATTTAACGGCTCCGATCGACGGATCGATGTTCCACAGGTGCTCCCCCAGCATGAGAGCGAGTTTACGGTTCAGCCCCCCGCGGTTGAGATCCTCCCCGTCGGGATGGGAGAAGGTTACCATGTCCGCCACCGCCCACTGCCTCACCGGGCCGTATTCGGAGTCTACCGGACGGTCCCGCCGATCCATGGATTTGAATATGGCGGAGTTCCTCCGTTTCGAGGATATCTTCCGTCGATCTCTGGCTTTTATTCCCTTTCGGGCCGGTTCCTCCAGGCGGTTCAGAAGGGCCTCCGAGTCGTTTTTTACGGCGTTCGACGCCCGAGGAAGCCAGTCGGTCAGGAGATCCAGTTCTCCAGGGTCGACTCCTGCGGAGGCGGCTTTTTTCAGAAGTGATTCCCAGGTGCGCAGCCGCCAGAAAAACCCTTCCGCCATGGAGATAAGTCCAGCCCCGCTCTCGGCGGAGAGAATTCCTTCAGCCTCCGCCTCTTTCAGGACGTCCCGAATCACGACGAGAGGAACCGAGAGAAGCCTCACCCCGGAGGGTTCCCCAACCCAGTCGCAGAGGACCTCGTCGTCCCTCTCCAGCTCTCCGGACGCCACCCTTTCGAAGATGGTTCCGACCCCCTCCATGCCGAACGGAGCTAGCTCGCAGGCCCGATGGGCTCCGACTCCAGAGGCTCCGGCCACGTACACTCCGGCATCCATGACGGCCAGGATCTCCTTGTGCCATGTCGGCAGCCCCCTGTAGGGCAGCTCGCAATCCAGAAGACCTATCGCGTCCGGACGCAGTTCCCTCTCGTACCTCAACAGATCTCCCTGGACCGCCGGAGGCAGAAAGATCATGTCCCTTCCCGAAAGGTCCAGACCGATAAGGGAGGGACCTCCGAAAACCAGGGTCACCAACGGAATCCCTCCTCTCTGAAAAGAGGACCGCCCCGACCGGTTTTAAGACGGATGGAGCTGATGCCCCTCTCCCATGGACGATAGTAGGGGAAAATATAGCCCTCGGCACCGGGGACTATCACCTTTACGGCCTCCACGGGATCGCCGTCTTCGGAGAACCGGAAAACCAGCACTCGGTCGAGCCCCACGGCGCTCAGACGGTCCACACATAAATTTACGTCTTCCTCGAAGTACGATCGGACCTGCTCGACCACATCTGAGAGATCCATGGTTTCCCTTACGTTCCGTCCCATAAGCTCGAGGGACAGCTTTCCGTTTCCGTTCATCGATCGGAAGAACTCCTTGGACGGCACGAGATCCCTCACGCCGGACAGGAAAGCGCATCTTCCCTGAACCGCCTCGGTTACCGCCCTTATCATGGCGGTTTCATGATCGAGAGAGCTTCCCATCCCGTGGGCGACGCTGCCCAGGGATCTGGGATCCTCCAGATCGAAAAGATAGCAGTTCCAGGTAGGTATCCTCACGTCGGTGCCGTTATCGGCCAAAATAGGCTCTATCCCGGCCGCCCTGATCCGTTCCAGAAGCTCCGTCACCCTCGAAAAAGGTATGGTCTTCTGGTCGGCGACTCTAAAGACCGGAGCGGCGCACCCCATCGCCCTGGAGGCCAGGGTGGCGCAGGTAACGGAGTCCCTCTCCACCACCTCCAGAAGAGCCTGGGATATGGCCTCCAGTATGTGAACGCCGCAGGCCAGTCCGTTGGAACTGGACTGAAAGAGCATGCCCTCCGACAGATCCATCAGCCTGTCATCACGGCCGCCCGGCGACAGGCGAACCAGTTCCAGAGGTACGGGTATCTCCTCCTGTCCGACGATATCCCAACATAGGACCCACCATGTCTCCAGGTTTTCGTGAAAAAAGGAATGAGGGGTCAGAGCTAGACGCTCCAGGGGAACCATTGAGTAGGAGGAGGAAAGCTCCCTCCAGGTAGACCTGAAGGCTCCCGGAATATCCCTCGTGCCGTACCACCGTTCCAGCGACTCGCCGGCGGCGGACAGACGGGCCGCAGCAGCGGTGAATCCCTTGCCGTGGGCCGCGGTATAGCCGTCCATGCTGGGCCTTATGACGTTGAACACCGGAATTCCTATACGGTCCAGCCCCGTTATGTCCGATACCCTGGTGACCCCTGTCTCCCGAAGAAACGGATCGAAGAGTCTCCAGGCCTCGTCGTATCCGACTGGATGGGCGGAGGTTCCCTCTTTGTCCGTCCTTTTTTCAAGACTGAGCTCGGCTCCCCTAAAGTTCACGGGAGAGGCGATACGGAAGTTCTCGGACATCGGCACACTTCCCTTCATGATCGGTCGCAATCTTCTTACATATAAACCATAAAGCTTGACATAATGTCAAAGTCAAGAGGAAAGTTCGAAAAAACACCGGCCATCCTCGCTGTAGGACACATCTAAAAAACCACGTCCGAGTTTCCTCGGAGAGGACATACTGCTTGACCTTGACACTGTGTCGGGATGTAGAATAAACAGCGGAGGGGATAATCATGAACGATATACGAGAGATGGATCGACTGTTACGCTCCTTCGGCCTGAACGTTCGATCGACCAGAGAACTCCTGGACAAGGGCGAATCGGAGAAGGTCCTCGCCATGCTGGCGAAGGAGGAGTCACGTATAGCGCTGAAAAAGCTGGAACTGGAGGATCTTCGGGAGGCCATAGCCGCGATGGCCCGGAAATCGGCTAATGACGGCGACGACGGAGAGCTTTCCGACGACGATATGGAGCTCCTGAGCGCAGCAGGAGAAGAGCGGATCGTAAAACCATGACCCGCCAAGATCCCTCCGCCTCTACGCTTCTTATAGGACAGTTCTCCAAGCTCAGCGGCCTTTCGCCTCGGATGCTGAGGTTCTACGCGGAACAGGGCATACTCACCCCGACCCACACTGACTCCGACACGGGATATCGATACTACAGCGACTCGCAGCTGGAGGAAGCCGAACGCCTTCTGCGGCTCAGGAGGGCGGATTTCTCCGTCGACGACGTTAGACGCATCATATGCGGAGACGGGGGAAAAGGCTTTCGAAGTCTTATCTTGGAGCAGCGGGAAAACCTCATAAACAGGATGGGGTCGCTGGAGGACTCGTTGAGAATACTGGACGAGCTGGAGGCGGAGCTGGGTGACGAGGAGGCCCCCCCCACCGAAGCGTCCGGCCTCCCGGGGAACCCCGACCGATGACGATATCTCTGGGAGAGGTATGGACCAAAAGCCTGATCTCCGTTTCGAAAATTCCCGGTGTGGATTTCACGGTGAACCCCTACGTGGGATGCCCCCACAAGTGCATATACTGCTACGCCGAGTTCATAAAGCAGCATACCGACCATACCGAGGACTGGGGAGATTTCATGGACGTCAAGAGGTGTCACGCCAGGCTCCCCTACAAGAAGATGCAGGGAAAGACCGTGGTGATGTGTTCCTCCACCGACGGCTACAACCCGCTGGAACTTCGCTTCGAGGCCACCAGGGAGATACTGGAGGACATGGTCTTCAGCCAGTGCGATTTCGACCTTATGATATTGACCAAGGGATACGCGGTGGTCCGAGATATAGATCTGTTTTTGAAGTTGAAGGCCAAGGTGGGAATCTCGATAAACTCTCTGGACGACTCGTTCAGGGCCAAGGCGGAGCCCAGGGCCTCCTCGGTGAGAAAAAGGCTGGAGGCCCTCAGGCTGCTGAGAGAGGCGGGGCTCGAGACCTGGGTCTTCATGTCCCCCATCTTTCCGGGGATAACCGACTTCAGGGCGGTGATCGATGCGACCAGACCCTGGACCTGCGAGTACGGTTTCGAGAACCTGAAGTTGAACGGCCCCTTCAGACCCAGGGTGCTGGAGATGATACGGAGGGAATATCCCGAACTGATCCCGCTGTATCGCCGGATCTTCGTGGAAAAAGACTACGGCTACTGGGACGAGCTCTCATGGGAGATCCGCTCCCACTGTAGAAAAATGGGACTCAGGTTCGGGGTGTATTTCTGATCGATACGGAGCTCAGTTCATCCACGAGACGAATTTATCGAGAAAGAGCGAACAGTTTTTCATGAAATTTCTGAGACGCTGCACCGTTATTCCGCCGTCCAGGTCCATGTCCAGCTCCAGATGGGGATCTCCGTCGTCGTCCAGGTATGCCTTGGCCAGACGCCATTCCGAGTTCCATTTGTTGACGTCCTCTATCGTCACGTCAGTGTTGTTCCATCCGCAGTGAAACTGAACGGAGGTTCCATCGTCGTAGAGAAACATCTGGACGATAAGGCCCTTCAACTTGAACTCGCAATTTCTGTCGTCTTTGATCTCCGGACGATAACCCTCCTCGGCCAAGAAATCGTTGAGGTCCTGCAGAGAGATCTTCTCCACCAAAGTCGTCGAATCCGCAAAGGCGGCGGAGCAGAACGACATACACAGGATAGCCACGGCCAACAGACATACAAACTTCTTCATGAACACACTACCTTTCTGCCCCTCTCAGGGCTAAAAAATCATTTTAAAAGTTCGTCCCGAAGCTTCAGCGCCGGCTCGTAACTTCCATTTATGGACAGAGCCCTCTCTATCCATCGCCCGGCCTTCTCCTCGTCTCCGGCTTTATAGGCCGATCTGGCTGCCCACAGGGCTGCGAGATAGTTTCCGCTGTAGGATTTTACCCCTTTTTCAAAGGAAACTACAGCTTTTTCGAACTCTCCGGAAGAATATCTGGCATATCCTTCTCTGTGTATTATTTCCAGTACGTTTTTGAGCCCGCCGTCTACGGGATAGGTCGATATGACGTCGCCCTGATCGGATCGGTCGGGGTCGACGCCCACCACTGGGGTGGATTTCGGCCGGGAAACCGAGACCTCGGGCAGATTGACTTTCTTTTTTACGACTCCGCTCTCCTCCCAGCGTTTGGCCTGGGCGGCCAATCTGGTCATCCTGCGCTCCGTGGGAGGGTGGGAGTTGAAGCCGCTGGGAGAGGTCACCAGGCCGTCGTCGGCCATCCTCTTTATGGCATTGTAAAGCGACCAGGCCGAGTATCCCGCCTTGTACGAGTATTCCACTCCGGCGTCGTCGGCCTCCACCTCCTGCTCTCTGCTGTATCCCTGAACCGCCAGAGTGGCGCCGATACCTATGGCTATGTCTCCCGTGTCGCTGTCCAGAAGCTCGCTCAGCACTGCGGCAAGGATTCCTATCCCGGCGTTGCGTTTCTGCCCCGATTCCAGGTGACCGTGCATTCCGTGACCGATCTCGTGGGCGATGACCCCGGCGATCTGATCCTCCGTATCCATGACGTCCAACAGACCCTGGAACACCACTATCCTGTACTTGCCGTCCTCCATGGTTATATAGGCGTTGGTCTCGTCCTTCTCCTCCAGATGGAGGGATGCCTCGAAACCGGTGGTCCTGGACAGCCTGGCCCAGGCCCTCTCCATCGCCGCCCTGGAGACCTTTGCATCCGCGACCCCTACGGTCAGAAGCAAAACCAGACTCGAAAGAGCCCACAAAGACCACTTTGGGAGATTTATTTTTTTCATGTTCATGAGATCATCCTCCGAATTCATCGCTCTAATCGATAAAAGAATATCAGAGAAAGAAACCCCGGCCTAGTGTCTCAGGGTGGAGAGATCTAGAACTGTCTCGATTATTTTAGATCGAGATATAGGTTTTCCTGTAAACGAACAAAAAAGGGCAGATCGAGAATTCTCGATCTGCCCGAATTCGCAAACTAGAAGATCCCGACGACCACTACGATAAAGCAAGCTCCTTTTTATTGTCCGGCCCTGGAGTGGTCACTATAACCTTTTTAGGCGTTATCACTACAGCGCCTTTAGCCGTAATAGCTCCGTCGAAAAGATCTGAGACCGCCTTCTTAAAGAAATCCACTATTGGCCCTTCGGTCAAGTATTCGGCGGTTCCCTTTATCTGGTAACCTTCCATGTTGGCCCCATCGCTGACGGAAACCGCTATTTGACCGTTCTTCTCTATATTTTTCAATGTCGTGTCGAGAAAAACATCACCTACCAACAATTTCCCATCGTCCGTCACGTCCTTGAAAGCCACCGGAACGGCGTTGGGTTCATCGGAATAGGTAGCCAGATACCACATCTGATCATTAAGCAAATGCACAACTTTTTCGTTCATATGAAAGACCTCCTTATACAATTCAACTTCTACAACGAAACTCAGGATAACTCTTTTGCTACAAGCTTTCAATATATAAGCAAATTCCTTAGTTACTATTTATTTTAATAGCAACTTGTCAAAAAAGAAGCTTAGGCATACACTCTAGCTACGGAGGTGACGGTTTGTATCAGCCTAAATTGAAGAGAGAGATAAGATGCCCTCTAGAATACGGACTTAAAATATTCGGAGGAAAATGGAAGTCTCGAGTGATATGCGTGTTGGCGGAAAAAGGCGTTCTAAGATACAGCTCGCTACGCAAGGAGATGATGAACATCACCGACGCAGTTCTAGCCTCTACTCTGAAGGAGCTAATGGCAGATCAGATGATTCTCCGTAAATCATACGATGAAATCCCACCAAAAGTAGAGTACAGTCTAACGAAAAAAGGAAAATCGGTGATCCCTATATTACAGAGTATTTGCCGTTGGTCCGGAGCATACCACATAGAGGGAAACGATTTGAGAATGTCTCAATGTCAAAAATGCGATTATTTCTTTAAAGATCCCGCTGATTAGCTTAAAAATATCAAAGTAGGTCCTACTATATTTTTTCAGGAGGAAAGCGATGAACTTGAAAGAAATCCTTGAAAGCTCAGATCGCCGACGAAGAGAGGCCCTCGATATTCTCTCCACCCTGGAGCTCATGAAGACCTGGGGAAAATACGGCAGGCCCGTTCTGGTCGGAGCCGTAGCTTACGATCTGGTGCTCGATTGCGACATAGACATGGAGATCTACTGTCCCACCCTTAAAATCGAGGACGGATTCGAGGTCTTTTCCCGTCTTTGCGGCAAGAAAAGCGACCTCGTCAAGGGATGCTCCTTTCAAAACCACCTGGGAGGGCCGGACGGAGCCCTCTATTGGAAGCTGTCGATAGTCAAAGACGGAATTCCCTGGAAGGTGGACATGTGGTCGGCACCGGAGGATTACCCTCTTCCCAGAAGCGAACACTTCGTAAAACCCATGATAGAGGCCTTGACCGACGAGACCAGAAAGGCCATTCTGTATCTAAAGTGGCACAGACGGATGGACCCGGAGATAGAATGCCCCTCCATAGATCTCTACCGAGCGGTCATGAAGGGAGGGGTCAGGACTCCCTCGGATCTGAAATCCTGGCTGAGGGAAAACAAAATGGGAGAGCTATCCTCATGGATCCCAGGCCGCGACGACTGATAAGGAGGAAGGAAGTATGAAGAAAAATATAGTGAATCTGGCGGAAAATCTGATGGCTAAATCGGAGGTGGTCACCTTGGCCTCGGTCAACGAGAACGGCTTTCCCCGCATCTGCGCCATGGCCAACGTAAAATCGGAGGGGATAAAGACGATCTGGATGGCCACAGGAACTCACTCCAGGAAAACCGCCCATTTTCTAAAAAACCCGAAAGCCAGCGTCTGCACCTACTCCGGAGGAGACAGCCTGACGCTTGTCGGAAACATATCGGTGATCTCCGACAAGGAGATAAAGCACGACCTGTGGCAGGACTGGTTCATAGAGCACTTCCCCAAGGGAGAGGACGACCCGGAATACTGCGTCCTGAAGTTCGAGGCCAAAGAGGCCACGATCTACATAGACGAGATCTTCGAGACTGTCTCAGTCTGAAAAAGCTCCGACATAAAAGCCCCCGACCGTAAACGGTCGGGGGCTACGATTTTAAACGCCTTTTTCGGGAACGACACCCTTCATGGCTCTCGCGAGATCCCTGTCCAGAAGGGTTTTCACAACCACTCTGCCTATGACCCTGGCTCCCAGGGCCAGGGCTTGGTGGGCCTCGGGCTTTGTCACCGAGTCGGCGAAATCCACCGTATGGAGGGCGTACCGCTCCGGCGTTATGGCGAGCAGAGGCTGAAGGGTCGGACATCTGCGGGATACGTTGCCGACGTCGGTGGATCCGGCAGGAGCCGCAGGGGGATCGAATGAAACGCCAAGCTCGTCGTATATCTCTCCTATCATGGCCTCTCCCGGAGGGTTGGGAACCATGTCGTCGAAGCTGGACTCGAACGTTTCCCAGGAAACCTCCGTTCCCGTGGCCAAAGCGGCTCCTCTGGCGCAATCCATGCAGCGGGAGGTCAGCCCGTCGAGATAGCTCCGCTCCGGAGCCCTGAACTCGAAGCGACAGACGGCCCTGTCCGGAACTATGTTCGGCGCCTTTCCTCCGTCGTCGACCACTCCGTGAATCCTGGCCTCCGGTATGGAGTGTTGCCTGAGCATATCCACCGCGTGGAACATGAGCTGAACCCCGTTGAGGGCGTTTTTACCCTCCCAGGGAGCACCTGCGGCGTGGGAGGATTTTCCCGTAAAGATGAAACGATAGCCGTCCATAGCCAGTGAACGGAAGGCGGTGGTGTTCATCCCTCCGGAAGAGTGGATCATCAGAGCCAGATCGTAGCCGTCGAACAGCCCGGCCTTAGACATGGAGCACTTGGCGCCGTCGGTCTCCTCCGCCGGGGTCCCCACAACGTGCACCGCCCCTCCCAGAGATCCCACGATCTCCGACAGAGCCAGACCGGCCAGGACCGACATGGATCCGTGAACGCAGTGGCCGCAGCCGTGCCCCAGACCGGGAAGGGCGTCGCACTCGACCATTATCGCCACCTTCGGTCCGTCCTCGTCCCCTATGGAGGCCTTGAACGCCGTGGGCAGGCCACCGTAGGGTCGCTCCACCGAGAAGCCCTCTCGAGACAGAAGGGCGACTATCCTATCGGTGGCCTCGAACTCCTCTCCGGAAAGCTCCGGGTTGGCAGCCATCCAGTCCGACAGAGCCACGGCTTCGCCTAGAAACCTCTCTACCCCTTCGTCCAGCCTGGAGCAGGCCCGCCCATAATCCATGAGAGACACCGCATCACACCCCCAGGGCCACCGCGGCCGCTATGAAAAACCCCTGAAAAGCCACTGCTATCAGAAAGAAGGGCAGGAAGAAGCGATACCACTTCTCCAGCGGAACGTGGGCTATGGCACACATGATAGGGATGAGCGCCGTCGGCCAGAGCAGGTTGGAAAGCCCGTCGCCGAACTGGAAGGCCAGGACCGCCACCTGACGGCTGATCCCCAGGACGTCCGAGAGAGGAGCCATTATTGGCATGGTGACCACAGCCTGACCGCTTCCTGAGGGAATCAGGAAGTTTATCACGTTCTGAACCGCCAGCATCCCCTCGGCGGCCAGCCATCGGGGCAGATCCTGAAGGGGAAGGGAGAGATAGTAAACCACCGTGTCCACGATGTGTCCCTCTCTCATGACCACCAGCACTCCCCTTGATAGACCGATTATCATACATCCGAAAACTATGTCCCTGAGTCCCTTGACGTAGACGTCGGCCAGTCTGTTCGGGTTGAAGCCGCCTATGAGGCCGGAAAGGATCCCCATAACTATGAAGAGTCCGGCCAGCTCGTTGAAGTACCACCCCTTCTGGGTCACCCCCCAGATCAGTGCGACTATGGACACCACGACCACTCCGCAGACGGCCCTGGTCCTGGCGGTGAAGGGGGTTTTTACCAGTTCGTCGTGATCCAGCTGTAGATCTCCCATATCTATACCGGCCATGTAGCTTTTAGCGGGGTCTTTCTTGATGCTTCTGGCGTAACGGAGTATCCACCAGCAGGCCAAGGTCTCCATGACGAACCAGGTGACCAGACGGAAGGCCCATCCGGACAGCAGAGATATGCCTGCGAAGTTCTGTGCCAGAATGACGGTGAAGGGGTTCATCACCGCCGCTGTGTAGCCTATCCCCACGGCCATGCCGATGGTGGCCAATCCTACTATGGCGTCGTATCCCATCGCTATGGACATTCCGACGAAAAGGGGAAGAAAGCCGAAGGTCTCCTCGAACATGCCGAACACGGAGGCCGCCATGCCGAAGATGTACACGAAGGCGACCAGTATGTAGTCGCTCTTGCCCTTGAACAGACGGAGCATCCACCCGATGAAGGCGTTTAGGGCCTTGGTCTCCAGCACGACGAACCAAGAAGCGTAGGCCAGAAAGACGAAGAAAAACACCTCGGCGGCGTCGACCAGCCCTTTTTGTATGGCTATGAAGGTCTGAAAAGGACCTACTGGGGTGGAGGCTATCTCCTTGAACGACCCGGGGACGACTACGGTCCTGTTGATGGTCTCGTTCATCTCCCTGGTGAACTCCCCGGCCGGAAGGATCCAGCTACCCACCGCCGCCAGTATGGTCAGAGAGACCAGCAGCACGTAGACGTGTGGTACCGACAGTTTCCTTTTCTTCGGATTATTTGCGGCGTTGTTGACTTGAGACGACATATAGATACTACCTCCTTGAGTTTATTCGAGACCCGACCCCTTTTTCGCGCTAAATCGACGACGAGGTCAAGAGACGTTTCGCTAAATCGACCACCCAAGGGATAATACCACAGGAACGACGAAAAAACGGCCTCCCCGGAAAAATCCGGAAAAACCGTTCAAAATTGGGATCAGGAAGCCTTTTTACCGTTCAATCTGAGGAGGATCTCCTTAGCAGCCTTTTCGCCGGAAAGAAGCATTCCCCCGAAGATCGGTCCCATTCGGGGACCTCCAAAAACGGCGTTGGCGCTCATTCCCGCGACGAACAGACCGGGGTAGACCTCTTTTGTGTTATCCACGGTCAGTTTTTCCGCCCTCTCGCACCAAAGAGACTTCTCTCCCTCCACCTTGCCGGTTTCCGTCAATAGCCTTCCCGGCACCTTTTTCTCCACGGTAGAGGTCACGTTGGAGTCGTGTCCCGTGGCGTCGATGATGAAATCGCTTCTAACAGCCAATGGATCGACCAGAAGGCCGGAAGCCTCGACTGTGGACCAGTTGATCACCAACCCTATAACCCGGTCCTCTCTCATCACCACGTCCTCCGCAACCATACCGTTGAACACAGTGACCCCGGCCCTGACGGCCGAGGAGATCAGGGTGGAGACGGCCTCCACAGACCCGGCGGTGTAGTATCCCGGTTCGAACTCCCTGAGGGAGACCCCCAGACCGTCCAGTATCCTCGCACCTTCGGACTGCACTACTATCTCGTTGAAAAGCATGCCGCCGCCCCACATGCCTCCCCCCAGGCTTAACCGCCTGTCGAAGAGGGATACCTTTACCCCCGCGTCAGCCAAGACGTACCCCGCCACCAATCCGGCCGGGCCACCTCCAACTATGACCACGTCGTTTTCCAGATGATCCGTAAGCCTCTCGAAAAAACGGCTTACGATGGCCTTGGAAATAACCCTCTCGTCCAAATCCATGATACCCTCTCCTTTTTAGTGATTTTTTCGGAAAGACAGGGAGAAAAGACGTCGCCTCCCAAGCTAGGGGAGGCGACGTGGACGTCTGAGATGAGATATCCTATTACTCTTCTTCCTGCGCCGGCATTACCCGGTGTCGTCGTAACGAGACGACAGCGTGATCACACGCTCAGGTTCGAAGGGTCTACGGGTTCCCCCGTACTCTCAGCCCCAGACTCAGGAGCTCCCCTGTTTCTCTTACGAAACAGTATAATCACTTTATTTTCTTTGTACATAGCTGTGACACGTTTTCACCAAACCGTTGCAAAAAGGCACCCGGCGGTGTATTCTCTTGTGGATTTGTTTTACTCAACAAACTAATTTCGGAGGTGACTAGATGCATATATCGGAAGGAGTTCTGTCCGTTCCCATACTGGCTGCGGGAGCCGCCCTGACGGTGGGCTTCACCGCCCAGGGACTGAGGTCCATGAAGGCGGAGGACGTGCCTGCCACGGGAATCGTCTCGGCGGGGCTATTCGTAGCGTCGCTCATACACGTATCCCTGGGTCCGTCCAGCGTGCACTTGCTGCTGAACGGCATTTCCGGGGCCATTCTTGGATGGGCGATCTTCCCGGCCTGCGTGGTGGCCCTTTTCCTCCAGGCCCTGCTGTTCCAGTTCGGAGGGTTGGCGGTACTGGGGGTCAACGTTATGGACATGGCCTTTCCTGGGCTGATATTCGGGGCTCTGTTCAGGCTGCTCTTCGTATCCAGAGGGAAATGGGCTCTGCTGCTGGGCGGTTTTCTGTGCAGCGCAGGAGGGGTCATTCTGACGGCCCTCATGACGGCGGGAGTTCTGGCACTGAACGGCGAGGGCTTCATGGCGGCGGCGAAACTGATAGTATGGGCTCATATCCCGGTAGCCCTGATAGAGGGCTTCGTAGGAGCCATGGCGGTGCTTTTCCTGGCCAAGGTTCGACCGGACATGATCGGAAGAAAGCAAGGTGAACTTCTATGAAAAAGATAGCGGCTACTTTGGCGTTGATGGTCCTTCTGGTGTCCCCGGCCTGGGCCCACAAGGTATGTATGCTCTCCTCCTTCGAGGGCGATTCGATAACGGGAGAGGCCTACTTCTCCACGGGAGACCCGATCGTCGGCAGCCCCGTAACGGTGGAGTCCAACGGAGAGGAGATCGGACAGGGCAAGACAGACGAAAACGGGGCCTTTTCAATAGCCATACCGAAGGGAGTCCTGTCCGCCAAGGTCACCATAAACGCAGGCATGGGACACGTGGCCCACGAGGACATAGCCAGAGAGGGAGCTCCGGAGCCATCGACAGCCACGGAGCCACAGGCAAAGGCTACCGCCGAGACGTCCGTCCCAGGCGTCTCACTGGAGGACGTAAAAAAGGCGGTGGCCTCCGAGATAGCGCCGGTGAAGAAGATGGTCATGGATATGGAGAGGGCTCAGTCAAAACCGGACATGCCTAAAATCCTGGGAGGCATAGGCTACATAATCGGGATAGTCGGGGCCTTCATGTGGGGCAGATCGAAACGTGTCTGATTCCCCTTTAGGGAGAATAGACCCCCGCTGGAAGATCCTCCTCGCCTTCGCCGTGGCCATCGTGGTCTCCTTCTCCAGAGAGATCCACAGCTCGGCCCTTTTGCTGGGCTACGGAGTATTTCTGGCGTTTTTAGGACGACTGTCGCCGAAGGAGACCCTGAAAAGACTGGGAGCCGTAAACGGACTGCTGATAACCCTGTGGCTGACCCTGCCTCTGACCACCGGAGGCGAGACGGTAAGGCTGGCCGGACTGGATCTGTCGTTGGAGGGCATCGACCTGGCGGGGAACATAACCCTCAAAAGCTCCGCCATGGTGCTGGTGCTGATGGCCCTGCTGGGGACCAGCCAGACCCATCTGGTGATGAGAGGCCTGAAAGAGCTTGGCCTGTCCACGAAGCTGGTGACATTGCTCCACTTCTGCTCCCGATACATACACGTCATAACCGACGAGAACAGGCGCATCCACGAGGCGGCAGCCCTACGAGGCTACAGACCGGGAATAACCCCGAGAGGACTGAGGACCACCGCCTCGATGGTAGCCTCTTTGCTGGTTAAGAGCTACGACCGATCGGTCCGGGTAAACGACGCACTGCTCTTACGGGGCTTCGACGGCACGTTCCCGTCGGTGCACGAGCCTTCCAGGGCGGCCCTTCCTGACCTGGCGTGGTTCGGAGGCATCGTGGTCCTTTTCGGGGGGTGTCTGGTCTTTTGAGATCTCTTGAATTGAGGGAGCTCTCCTTTCACTACAGGGAGGAAGCCCCGGTGCTTAAGGACCTCTCCCTTTGCCTTACCGACGAGGACAGACTGGCCCTGACCGGCCCCAACGGCTCGGGCAAGACCACCCTCTTCAGGGTTACCATGGGACTGCTGAAACCCCAAAGGGGATATATAGCTCTGGACGGAAAGGAGATCTCCGACGACGAGGACTGGCGCCAACTGAGGCGAGAGGTCGGAATGGTCTTCCAGGACCCGGACGACCAGCTGTTCTGCCCCACCCTCCTGGAGGACGTGGCATTCGGGCCGATGAACATGGGGATCAAGCGAAAGGAAGCCGGGGAGCTGTCCCTCTCGACCCTCCGGGCCTTGGGAATAGAGAATCTGGCGGACCGACCTCCCTACAGCCTGTCCGGAGGACAGAAGAAGCTCGGGGCCCTGGCGACGGTGCTGTCCATGTCGCCTTCGTTCATATTGCTGGACGAGCCTTCGGCGGGGCTGGACGACGACGCCGTCGAGAGGCTGATAACGGCCTTGAGGAATTTTTCCGGAGGTTATCTGATAGCCTCTCACGAACCGGACTTCCTCCGCAGGGTGACCTCCTCGGAGATTAAGATAGGCCATCCTAGTTATCGGGGCACTAACTCGATGCCATAGGAGTATAATAAGGGAAGGTTACGATATATCTTTTCCCAGGAGGTCCGTTCATATGACTATAGGTCGACGATTCGCCATGTTGTTGATAATACTGATCCTAACCCTGTCGGGAATAGGGATCGCCATCTTCTTCAAGGGGGGAGATATCCTGAAGGGGCAGGTGACCAAAACCGGCTTCGAGACCGTAAAGGGGTCGGCAGAAACGGTGGGCCAGCACTTCGACATGCTGGCAGGGATAATAGACAACATCGTTCTGGCCGTAGATCAGGCCTGGAGGGAGAACAAGAGAGAGTTCGTCCAGATACAGGATCTCATGGTCGATTCCCTTGAGGTCAACGAAAGATGGGGTTTTCAGGACATCTACTTCGGCTTCGAGATCAACGGAGACTTAGCCACCAGTCACAGATTCGTCCCCCCGAAAGGGTTTGACTCGAGAAAGAGAAGCTGGTACCTCATGGCTTCCAAGCTGGGCAGAGACAGGGTGGCTCTCTCCGAACCGTACATGGACGTAGTCACTAACAAGCCGGTCATAGCGCTGAGTAAGCTCGTCTACGACGACGAAGGCAAGCTGGTGGGATGCGTCGGAGCCGACGTCGGCATAGGCCACCTGGTAGAGTTCACCAAAAAGCTGACCATACTGGGGCAGGGCAAAGGGATCTTGCTCAGCACCGAAGGGATGGTCATAGCGGGACCGATCGAGGAGGACGTCATGACCAGAAAGCTCTCGGAAAAACCCGAGGCGGACATGGCGGAACTGGGCGGAAAGATGACCGACGGCAAATCGGGCTTCATGGAGGTAAACCTGAACGGAAGCCACACCGCGTTCTACACCCCGACGAAATGGGGGGTATCTCTGGCGATACTCTACCCGGTCAGCGCCATAGCGGCTCTGGTGCACTCTCTGACCCTGCCTTTGATCGTAATATCAGTGATAGCCCTGATACTGACCTTGGCCGTGGTGATCTTCACCTACAGGGGCATAGCCTCGCCTCTCAAGAAGGTCTCCGACATGGCCGGGCTGATGAAGGAACGGGACCTCACGGTGGACCTCCGCTCCATAGGCTACGACGCCAAAGACGAGCTGGGTAACATGATAACGGCCCTGGCGGACATGGTGGAGAACATCCGCGCTACCATAGGCAAGATAACCTCCGAGGCGGACAGCATAAACCAAAGCTCCTCCGGACTGGCCGCCATAAGCGAACAGGCCAACGCCTCCATGGACGAGGCGAAGAGGGCCGTCGAGGAGATAGCCGTTCTGGCCGAGACGAACGCCGCCTCGCTGGAGGAGACCAACGCAGGGGTCGAGGAGGTATCCTCAAGCGCCCATCTGGCGGCGGAATCGGCAACGGAGGGAACCGAGGCGACCGAGTCGGCCACTGAGACGTCGGAGAAGGCGGCGGGGCTTGTCGAGGTAGTCATAGAGGGAGTGGAGTCGGTGGGACGTAAGTCCGACGACACCATAGCCAGGATGAACGCCCTGGGCGAGTCGGTCCAACAGATAACGGGCTTCATAGAGACCATAAACTCCATAGCGGATCAGACCAACCTCCTGGCCCTGAACGCCGCCATAGAGGCAGCCAGAGCGGGAGAGGCCGGAAGGGGTTTCGCCGTGGTGGCGGAGGAGGTCCGAAAGCTGGCGGAGGAATCGGCCAAAGCCGCTGGAAAGATAGACGCCCTCATAGGGGATCTCCAGAAACAGACAGGCGAGTCCATATCGGTGACCAAGGAGACAGCCGAGGTGATGAAGGACACCGTCGCCAACGCCTCCGAGGCCAGAAGGGGACTGGACGAGACTCTGGAGAGCATAAAGAGGGTAAACGTGGCCATGCAGAACATCGCCGCCACCTCGGAGGAACAGGCGGCATCGTCCAACGAGATGGCCGGAGCCGTCGATCAGGCATCCAAGTCCACGGTGGAGATGGCCCAGAAGGTGGAATCCATAAAGTCCTCCACCGTAGAGACCGCTAAGGGCTCCGACGGGGTGGCCCAGGAGGCGGAGAGACTGGCTGGACTGGCCCGGTCCATAGACGAAGAGCTGAAGAGGTTCAAGACGGAAAGCTCGGAAATAGCCACTCTGAAAGGATAAGACACATGACAAGAAGGCGGCCGGGAGATCCGGCCGCCTTCTTCCGTTATTCTCCCCTCTTTTCGCTCAGCGAACCTCTGAGGCCGAGATAGCCCACCGTCAGGCATATCAGTATCACCACGCAGAGACTGACGGTTCGCCAGGGTACGCACCCCTCCATCAGAGCCCTCTTGAAGACGTCCCCTCCGGCCACGTAGAGGACCGTCCCCGGGAGCATGCACAGCCACGACATCAGCACGTAATACCCGAAAGAGACCGACGTCAGCCCCATCCCGTAGTTCACCAGGTTGAAGGGAAAGAGGGGGATGAGCCTCACTATCGCAATGACGAGGAAACCCTTCTCTCGGATCATGTCGTCCAGCTTCACGAATCTAGGGTTTCGGGCCAGCCATCGGGAGACCTGATCCCTGGCCGCGTATCGGGCTATCAGAAAGGCCGCCGCCGCTCCCAGAGTAGACCCCGCTGAGACCACGACGGTTCCGTAAAACACGCCGAAAAGGCTGCCTGCCAGGATCGTTATAGGCCCGCCTGGAACGGCCAGAATCACAGCCACGGCGAACATGGCGGTGAACACCGCCGGAGCCATCGGCCCGAACGAACGAAGGTGCTCCTCGGTAAACCAGCTTTTGTCTATGCCGCACATCCGAAAGACCACGAACAGGGTCAACAGTCCTCCGATTACTATTGCAAGCCTCACCCTGGAGTTACCCTTCATCGTTACGATCCCCCTTTTATGGAACTTCCGGCCCTGTACCAGGCCGCCAACCTTGACGGAGAGATTCCCATTCCCCAAGCGAGCATTATCATGAAATTGCGCAAGGAGGTCCTGGCCACGCCCAGCCTTTTCCAGCGGCGGGCGGAGGTACGTACTTCCCTTGAAAGGGTCGTGACCTTACCAGCCCTCGAGGCTGACCTCACCAGCGACACGTCCTCCAGCAGGGGCATCTCGGGAAAGCCCCCCAGGTCGAGAAAAACCGACCTGCGAAGGAAAAGGCCCTGGTCTCCATAGGGCAGAGACAGCCACCTGGACCTGGCGTTGGCCCAGAAGGAGATAGTCGCCATAGATGAGCGGAACTCGGGGTCTTTCAGCTCGCCGCACAGCCCTATCCGAAGGGAGAAGGCCCCTAGAGAAACCCTTTCGTCGCTCAAAACCTTACGGACCGATCCGCTGTATCCCCAGGGAAGGACGCTGTCGCCGTGCAGAAACAGCAGGAGATCTCCCGAGGTGGCTTCGGCCCCCGCGTTCATCTGAGCAGCCCTGCCCCGGGAAGACCGAACCACCCTCGCGCCGCAAAGCTCGGCCGCTTCCACCGTGCCGTCGGTGCTGCCTCCGTCGGAGACTATGACCTCCACGTCCATAGCTCCCAGGGCGGAACGTACCGCACGGGATATAGAGTCCTTTTCGTTCAGGGTCGGTATCACCACCGATATCTTTCGACGGGCCCTATTCCACACGGCCAGGTCCTCCGGCCTGTCGACGTCGCTCAAGACCGGAAGGCTGGCCACCTCAAGACCCAGGGAACGGGCCCTCTCCAACGTGGCTCGGCCCGTCCTTTCGGAACTCCAGGGAACCCCATGAAAGAGGCCGCAGGCCCTCTTTCCGACGGAGTCAAGGTCTATGCCGAGACAGTAATATCCTCCGTCGGAGGCCGGTCCCATCACTACGGGGTAATCGTCGAGCAGCCTCATGACCCTGGGTATAAAAGACGGATCCACGTCGGGACAGTCGGTTCCCACGATCAGCACCTTTTTCACGCCTTCTTCGAGGGCGTCCAAAACCGAAAGCTCCATCCTGCTTCCCAGGTCGCCGTCCCCCTGGTCCCTGACGGAAAGATCTTCGCCGAGCCAGTTCCGAAAGCGATCGGGGTCCGAACCGGTGGACCTGATTTCCGAGGAACATCTGGCCATCCTCGCTCCACGCCTTATGGAAGACAGGGTCCTTTCCGCCATCCGACGGTGGAGATCCGACGCGCCATGGGCTCCCAAAGCAGGTATAAGCCTGGTCTTGGCCTTTCCCGGCTCGGGCCATTTGACGAAAGCTACAACTCGGTCCAACGAAATCACCTCTGAGAAATCGACTCGTTATATATCGGCGTTACCGCCGTCACCGAGCCTTCATGATCGACCGCAACTCGGCTCGAACCTCCGCCGGATCGAGACCGTCGGTGGACAAGAATGCCTTGATCCCGCCCGGAGATCTATCCATCACGATCACCCGGTCGGCTATGGCGGCGGCCTCGCCCACGTCGTGGGTTATGAACATCACGGTGTAGGAATGGTCCTCTATAAGGGAAAGAAGCAATTCCTGCATGGCCTCCCTGGTCTGGGCGTCCAGGGCGCCGAAGGGCTCGTCCATCAGCAGGACCTTGGGCTTCAGTATCAGGACCCTGGCCAGAGCGACCCTCTGCTTCATGCCACCGGATATCTCTCTGGGAAGGTAATCGGCGAAACGGGACAGTCCGGTCATCTCGAGATGCCGCTTCACCTCGGACCTCAGCTCCGACTTGGCCATCCTTCCCTTCGCCCCGAAGGCCACGTTCTCCGCCACCGTAAGCCAGGGAAAGAGGGCGTCTTCCTGAAAGACCACGCATCTGTCCCGTCCCGGCCCAGATACGGCCCGACCATCCACCGACACGTCTCCCCGGTCGGGGGATTCAAGACCCGCCACTATCTTCAGCAGGGTGCTCTTTCCGCAACCGCTCGGCCCCAAAACGCAGACCAGCTCGCCTTTTTCTATATCGAAGCTCACGTCCGAGAGGACATCAAGCTCGCCGCCTTTTTCCAGAAAGGTCTTGCAGACCCCTCGGACCGACAGAGCGGCCGGTCCCGTCCCGTTCAGGCGGCTCACGCCATCCTCCGGGCCGAGCGGAAGAAAAACCTCATGGCCGAAGACAGCAGCAGATCGCTCAGCCTTCCCATAGCGGCTATGACCACTATGCCGACTATTATCATGTCTATCCTTCCCATCATCCTGGCGTCCATTATGAGGGCACCCAGGCCAAAGGGAACTCCGGTCAGCTCCCCTAAAACCAGATACGCCCAGGAGGTTCCAAGACCCAGTCTGAGACCGCTCATTATCTGGGGCATGGCTGCGGGCAGCAGTATGTCGAAGACGCCCCTTATCCTGCCGACTCCCATGGTGGCACCTACCTGGTAGAGTATGAAATCGACGTTCCCCGCTCCAATGGCGGTGTTGACGTACACGGGGAAAAACGACGCCAACGCGACGAGGAAGACGGTGGTCTTCATGCCCACGCCGAACCACACCATGGCCAGAGGCAGCCAGCTTATTCCCGGCACGGAACGGAGTCCGTTTACGGTGGTTCCCAACAGGCTCCTGACGATCGGGACCCTGCCGGAAACCACGCCCATAGGTATCCCGAAGACGACCGCGGCGACGAATCCCATGGCGACCCTCCCGGTGCTGGCCGATAGATCGGTAACGAATCTCCCGGCGTATGGGGCGGATCCGACCTCGCCGAACAGGTAGACCCAAGCGGATCTTCCTATGTCCATCGGGTCGGGCAGCAGATAAGTCGGGACTATTCCGGTGCGGCATACCCAGAACCAGGCTCCCAGAAGACATGTCGGAACGATCCAGGGCAGAAAAGCAGAGGCCCGGGACCTTTTGGTCAAAACCCCATTTCCTCCTTGACCCTGCGGACGAAGGAGAGGTCGAAAAGCCTTTCGTAGTCGGGCTGGCGGTCTATAACGTGAAGCTCCTCCATCCTGGCGCCGAGTGCCTTGACCCTCTCCACGAAGGCGTCGTCCATGTCCCAGGCAAGTTCTATGTTGGCCGAAGCCTTCTCCAGTATCTCCTTTTCCGTTCCGAAGGAGACCGCCTTTTTCAGCCATACGTCGGGATTGGACCTTAAAAACTCGGTGGCCCTGACGTGAGCCCTCACCAGGTCCATCACCATGTCGGGATCCTCCTCTATGAGCCTCTCCGTGACCAACATCCCGGCGTTTATGGTCCCCACGCTATCGTCGTAATAGGGATAGGACAGTACACGACCGTATCCATCGGCCACGGCTAGGGTGGGGAAAGGCTCTCCGGACAAAAAGGCGTCTATACTCCCTCGGGCGAGGGCGGTTCCCATGTCGAAGAAGTCTATCCTGACCAGGCTGACGTCCTTCTCCGGGGACAGGCCGTTACGGGTCAGGGCCTCTCTCAGCAGTATCTCGTGCATAGTCCCGGGAACGTAGCCTATCCTTTTACCTCTGAGCTGAGAGATCTCCTCTATGGGGCCGTCCTTTCCCACCACCAGGGCGGAGCACCTGTTGCAGAGGGAGGCCACCAAAACGACCGGCTGCCCCATGGAGGCGGAGTGTATGGCGTGAGCGATGGTGGTGCCGCACATACCGAGACTTCCCGCCAGAAGAGCCGTCTTCTGATCAGCCGGATTGGTGAAGGAGAGGACCTCCACGTCTTCGGAGGCGTAATCGCCGTAGAAAAAAGGCTGTATGGTCTGGGCGGTTTTCCAGGTCCCTACCTTAACGGCCTCTTCAGCCGACACGGTAGTTGCAAAACATAGACACAGCAGCATCAAAAAGGATAGTTTCTTCATCTCGACACGTCCTTTCGGTATCTAAAAAATCTCACGTCCGGGGATTAGCGTTTTTAGAGGCACCCTTTAGGCGAAACAGTTCGATTTTACGGTCGGATCCCATCCGGTCTCCAGGTGGATACCGGCGCAGTTTTCGACGGTGTTTCCCCTTCCCTTGCCCGTGTCGGCCTCCCCGTCTCTGGGGCTGGACCCCACCTCGGGAAAGAGGAGGTTGCCCCCGGCTATCAGAGAGAGGGCGTTGGGCTCGTGGGTGCAGTGGGCCTTCGGAACGGTTCCCATCACCAGCCGGGACACCGCCACCATCCTGGCCATCTCTCTCTCGGTTATCATGCCGTATTTTTCCATGGGAGAACCGGGAAAGTTGACCCTTCTCATTACTCCGCTGTAGGTGGCCCCGTAATCCCTTGCCAGGAACATAAGGTCGACTATCTCCTCCGCCTCGTGCTCCGGCCCCACAGGCTCCACGCAGTTCATCCATCTCAGCCCCACGTCTTTGAGGACCTTGATGGTCTCGATTCTCTTATCCCTTTTTAGAGGGGTATCCCTGCCCTCGCCCAGCCGCACGGCGTGATAAGCCCCTACGAAACCGGCCTCCAGGAGGGCCTCTCCCTCCTCGTGGGTTATGTCTCTGGTGTTTGCCACCAGGGGAACGTCGACGTTGTCCCGAAGGAGCCTGCCCACGTGGAGGAGCCGTTCCATCGGGAAGTTTCCGGTGGTCATGAGGTTCAGCGAATCGGCCTTGCGGGATTCACCGTATCTCGCCCACTCCAGAATCTGATCGTCGGAGAAGTCTATAGACTCCTTGAAGATCCCGGCCTTCACTGTCAGGGAGCAGAAACTACAGTTGAGAGGACAGGGAGCCACGTTCAGCCCTATGTGGAAATGATTCTCCCCCTTGTTGCCGAAGGTCTCCCTGGAGAGGGTATCGGCAGCTTCCATCAAGGCGTAGGTGTCCTTGGATCTCAAGGGAAGGGCCATAAGATAGAGAGCCTCGTCTCTGTCGATTCCCGAGCCGTCCGAGCCCTTCTTCAATATTTCCCCTGTTTTAGGCGCTATTTTCCAAGTCATTCAGAACCCCTCCGATAAAAATCACACATGATATAAAAAACTTATTCAACGTCGTCGAGTATCGCCCTTCTCAGTTTCCTGCGGTTGGTCCATCTGGACAATCCCGTAGGAGGAGGCGGCGAAGCACCGCCCAGCATCAACCTCAGGAGATGCACCACGTCGGAGTCGCCTCCCCCCAGAGAGTCCACGCAGCTCTGACAGCAGCAGACCACCGTCTCACCGTTACGTCTGTAGCGGGATATCCTCTCGGACCAGGACGACAGTACCTCGGGATGGACGATGGGAACCATTCCCCCCGCCCCGCAGCAAAGTCCGCCCTTCGAACCGTAGGGATCGGTGCGTATGGACGGGCAGACCTCTTCCGCCAGTCTCTCGACCTCGGCCAACTCCCTTTCGTCGTCCCTGAGGGGACAGGGAGAGTGGAACATGGCCCCCTCCAACTCGGCATGTCGAGATCCGGACAGGGATCCGTTACCTCCCAGACAACCCCATATGGACGACACCTTCACGGGAAGGCTCGACAGGGCCTTCAGACAGTTCGGACAGGCCACCACGATCTCCTCGACCCCGCAGGACATCAGGGTTTTAGCCAATTCGGACCTTATCCCTTCGGCAACGTCGTCTCGCCCGAGAGACGCGGCGGGAGTTCCGCAGCAACCGACCATGATGCCCATGTCGGAATCCAGGGAACGAAGCTCCCTCCAGGTCATCAGCACCAGCTCCGGATCGGAGGACGCCAAGGCGCACCCCGGGAAAAACAGCCTACGCCCCTTACCCTTCGGGAAGACCGGAGGCGTTCCCATATGTTCCCAGGCCGCCATAAACTGAAACGCGAGGACCCCGGCGAAAAGCTTTCTCATTTTTAAGGACGGCTTCGCACAGGCCCTCTTTCTGAGGGCGGTCATGACGGACCTTAGGTCCGCTCCGACGGGACAGACGCTGGAACAGTAGCCGCAAAGGGAACAACGGAAGGCCCAGTCGTCCTCGATCACGCCGTTTTTAAGAAAATGCGATACTACCTTCCCCGGCCCCTCTTCCAACTGGTCGGACATAATGCATCCCTTGAGACACAGTCCGCAATCAACACACTTATCGGCGAAAACCCGTAATTCCGGGCAAACGGCCTCGTTCAACTTCAACTTTCGACCTCCTCCGATCCACACGGCAACCCTGGTCACCACAGGTTATAATGTGTATAATCCCTTTTCGTAGGGATCGCATGATGATAGCACCTTAATATGAAAGGAGTTACTTAAATGAAGCAAACTCTTCTCCGAGTGTGGTTCGCGTTATGCATGCTGACCATCTCGGCGACCGCCTGGGGCGGAGAGCCGGATCTTTCCGGATTCGTCCACCCCGAGTACTTCATCACGCCGCAGAAGCTCCACTCGATTTTAGGCGACCCCAAGCTGGTCCTGTTGGACGGGAACAATCCCAAGGTCTACCGGAAGGGACACATACCTGGAGCGGTAAACATCGGTTTTCACTTCCTGTCCAAAACGGTGGGAAGACCTGGCGACCCCGGTTGGGGCACGTCCCTTCCAATAGATCGTCTGGAGAAAAAACTGAGAGAGCTGGGAGTAAACGACGATTCCATAGTGGTCTTATATTCCAATATGTTCAAAGGTCCCGGAGCGGACGGACGCAACTTCTGGCAGTTGAAGATGGCCGGGATGAAGAACGTCAAACTCCTCTACGGCGGACTGCCCCTCTATCGTTCGCTGGGGTACGATCTTACGAAAAAGGTTGCGAAACCCTCCCCCTCGGACGAGGGGGCACTCACCCTTCACGAATACGATCCGTCCTGGTACACCACAATGGACCAGGTGTACAGCTCCTTGGGAAAGGAACTCATCATCGATACCAGGACCAAAAAGGAGTTCGACGGCAGCACCAACGCCGGGGAACCCAGAGGCGGCCACATAGCCGGATCCAAGTGGATGCTGTGGCTGGACATACTGAACAAAGACGGCAGCCCCAAATCGGCGGAGGAGATAAAGTCCATCATGAAAGAGAGATTCGGACTGACTCCGCAGGATTCCTTCACCGTTTACTGAACGATGGGCATAAGATCGGGGTACGTTACCTCGGTTCTCAGAGCCGTCGGCTTTGAGCGGGTGAGAAACTACGAGGGATCCATCTACGAGTGGGGCGGAAACGAGGACATGCCGATAGAGAAATAGCGTCTATCGATCAATCTCCCGAGGATAGATCGACGCAACTTTCCGAATCCCTGCGATCCCTATAGATCTTTTTCCACAGAGAGACCAAAGCGGTCAAGACGAAAAGCAGGGAAAGGCCCAGGACGAAACGTCTCGTCCCCTCGGTCAACATCCCCCCGACGTAAGAGTAGACTACGGTGGCCGGCAGCTGCCCTAATCCGGTGGCCAGAAAGAACGGCCAGAACTTCATGGAGGTCAGTCCGGCCCCGTAGCTTACGATATCGAAGGACACGAAGGGAAGAAGCCTCGCCACGAAAACGGCATAGTTGCCGTAGCGTTCGAAGAAACGGTCTACCCCTTCGAGCCCAGCCTTGGAGGTGAGACGCTCCACCGGGCCTCTTCCGTACCATTTGGCGATAAAGAAACACAGAGCAGCACCGGCCATGGCGCTCGACCAGGACAGGATAGCCCCCTTCCACCAACCGAAAAGCCCGGCGTTGGCGAAGGTTATCAGAAACGCCGGAAGAGGAGCTATAACCGACTGAAACACCATGAGGAAAAAGGACATGACCGGAGCCCAGATTCCGAACGACAGTATGTATCCCCGAATAAGGTTCACGTCCAGAAGCTGAAACATCAAGAAAACCTGTTTTATCCAATCTCTGGACGGCTTGAAAGCCACGACCCCGGCTATCAGGACCACCGGCAGAAAGACCCTCAAAAGAAACGACCTGTTAAGAAACCTTCTCACAGACGACCACCTCGAGCAAAAAAATTCCATGTCCCTAAGAGCAGGGGTACAAGCTGTATAATCCACGCCCAAAACACCGCTATAATTACGTAACGATAGGAAACATGATCCATAGACCATCTCATGTCAATAACAGCGACAAGAAACAAGCTCAAACAGACTCCCCATAAAATCTCCGCAAGGCAAATTCGGCTCCATTTCTTTTTACCTACCCAAAAAAGCGAAAACAAAACCAACGACGCAAGAAGCGCCGCCGCGGACAGGAAGGCGATATTGCCGTCGGACATGATTCCATGGCGCAGCTGGGCTGATCTGTAATACACGTGTTTCATCACTCCGGCTCTCTCATCGCAAAGCCGGCGCAGTATCGGACAGACAGCCAGAAAAATACCCTGCGTAAAAAGCACGACACAGTAAAAAAAAGCCCGGAGACCGGCAGTTCCGGGCTTTTTCATCAAAACATTTATTTTGCCGGCTCCCCTGTCTCGAAGGGATATCCGGCATTGCTCCAGCCGATCCAACCGTCGCTGAACATGGACGTGTCCCGAAGCCCCATAGTCCTGGAATAAAACCAGACCTCGGCCACCCGCCAGCCACTGCCGCACATGAACGATAGATGTTTCGAGGTGTCTACGCCGCAATCCTTCCACATGGCGAGGATTTCTCTAGGTTCCCTCATGGTTCCGTCCACGTTCCGATAGTAATCCAAAGAGTTGGAATCGGTCTTGCCAGCGTAGGCGAAGACGGATCCGGGTATACGCCCTTTTCTATGATGATAGGAATAACCGGAAACCTTGCCGATATGCTCGTCCCAGGTTCTGACATCCACCAACACGAAATCGGGATCGTCTACAAGCCTTTCTCTGGTCTCATCCATAGTATCCAAAATCTCGGGTCTGCCGGGAGAGGTTCTTCCGAAATCGTCTATTGGCTCGGGCTTCACACTATCTTTTTCCAACGGATAACCGGCCCTAACCCATGCATCGTTGCCACCGTCCAAAACCCGTACATCCGCTACTCCCAGATATTCCATCACGAAAGCCACACGATAGGCCGCCATCTGATGCTCACCTGTGACCACCACGGTGTCGTTCGACGAGACTCCGAGTCTTCGTGCCAGATCGATCAGCTTATCCGAAGAGGCCAGTATCCACATGGTAACCGGTTTATCATCGCCTTCCAGCAAGTATTCCTCGGGAGGCTCCACCCAATCGGTATTGACATGAACGGAACCGGGGACATGCCCCTTGGCATAGGAGGTCTTTTCCTCGCCCCAACTCGCCTCGAGTATACGGACATTTCCAGCCTTCTCGAAAGTCTCCGGTCTCTTGCCATCCACGAGATCCTTCAAAACCTCGGCAGGAATCAACAGACTATATCCGGAAAAGACTTCAACGGGCCGATCGGGATCGTCGATCCATTTTTTGCCGTCGTAGGTCAATACGTTCTCAAACCCCTTGCCCTCGAGCCATCTCTCCACCTCGACGGAATCACGGCCGTTCACGTCGTACAACACGACCGTCTTATCCTTTGCGATTCCCTTGTCCGCCAACGCCTGGTCCAGCACCTCTTCTCGGTCTTTACGGTCAACGCCGAGCCATGAGGCGGCAAAATTGACCGCTCCGGCGATATGGCCTCCTCTGGAGACACCATCCAGCTTCCACCCATTGAAGGCAGCGCTGTCCCTGACATCCACGAGAACGCAGTTCCCTCCGTTTACGAGTTCTTTCAATCGATTCGTGTCGACCTCTTCCGAGAAAGCCACCGATCGGAACAAAAAGGACACCATAAAAAAGACGAACCCTGCGATTGTTCTAAAACGCATAAGCACCATCTCCTCCTGCCTTAAATAAATTACACAACCGAATAGAGATTATATCCTCAACGAGAGATCTCGTACAGCCGCTTGAGCGGGAACGGGCTCTTTGCCTCTTGACATTTTTGTTTATATGAACTAACTTACTGACCGATAAGTAAGTGAGGTGTTTCTAACTATGAAAGAGGGAAAAGTTGCTAGAGACCCGGAGGGGACGAAGAGGGCCATATTGAAGGCGGCGGAGGAGGTTTTCGCCGACAAGGGCTTCGCAGGCGCCACGATAAGCGAGATATCCAGGAAAAGCGGGGCCTCCGGGCCGTTGATACTGTTTCACTTTCAGAACAAGGAGGGACTGTACGAATCGGTCAAGGACGGGATAGTCGATCGATGGAGGGATAAGCTTCAGCCCAAGCCGATTCCCGTCGGGGCGGGGCCGGAGTTCGTCTCGGACATGATAGAAGTGGCCTTCTCCTTCTACAGGGACAACCCCAGGATGGTCCGCATGGCCAACTGGGGAAGGCTGGAGGGGGACGACGCCCCCTGGGGCGGCGAGGAGGACATCCACCACTGGTACGAATCGTCCATCAAGGAGGCCCAGAGCCGTGGCGAGATAAGAAACGACGTGTCGCCCCTCACGATCACGGCGATGGTGTGCGGAACGGTTCACGTATGGTGGGAGTTTCACGGACACATGGAGGAACACGTAAGACAGGGCAGCTACAGCGAGGTTAAGGACGACGATTACCTCGAGCAGATAACCGCCATCATATTGAAGGGACTGACCCCGTAGATTCGGGGCTGAAGGGAGGCGATTTTCCCATGGGAAAGGATATGTCGGCCCTGCCGAGAACTATGCTGATAACCCTCTGGGCCAAGGCGAAGGAAACCGGCATGGAGAGACCGCTATTGAGGGATCCCAAGGCGGTAAAGATGATGAAGGCCATAGATTACGACTTCTCGACTTTCGAAGGATGCTGGAAATCCCAGGTGGGGGTCGCGATAAGATCTATGATTCTGGATCGCGAGACCAAGCGCTTTCTCCGAAACCACCCTAACGGAACCGTCGTGGAACTAGGTGCGGGGCTGAGCTCCAGGATGGAGCGGCTCGGAAAGAACTCCGCAAGATGGTATGACCTGGACCTGCCTGAGGGAATAGAGACCAGACAGCGGTTCTTCCGCGAGACGGACACCAGACGATTCATAGCCCGCTCGGTTTTCGACTTCTCCTGGATGGACGAGGTGAAGACCAGGGGTGAGCCGGTGCTTTTCATAGCAGAGGGGCTTCTGATGTACTTTCCGGAGGAAAAGGTACGATCCCTCCTGGTGGAGCTGGCAAATCGTTTTCCCAGAGGAGAGATGCTGCTGGAGTCCACCGCCCCCTGCGTGGTGGGAAAGGCGAGATGGCACGATTCTCTGTCCAAGATCGACGAGACCCCCGAGTTTCTATGGGGCCCGGAAGATCCCGAGACGATGGCAAGCTGGTCCCGGTCGATAGAGATCGCGGGCAAATGGAACTTCTACGACTACGGCGGATCCCGATGGCGCTGGATGAGGGTCTTCAAGTACATCCCAAAGCTTAAGAGGATGACCTCGTGCCACATAGTTCGCCTTCGCTTCAAGCCGGAGTCGACGGAAAGGAGACGAAACGTATGAGAAAAAAGGGCGTGGCCCGACTTATGGAGATAGCAGGGGAGAAGAGAGGGCTGCTGGTGCTTTCCGGCGTTCTGTCGGTCGTGAGCGCCATACTCGCTCTGACCCCCTATCTTTCGGTCTACAAAATACTGGAGGAACTTATGGTCCACTGGGGCAATCCCTCGAACCTGGACGGCCAGTCCATGAGGTTCTGGGGCTTCACGGCCCTGGCCGGGGTACTGGCCTCCATGGTCTTCCTCTACGCCGGTTACATGGCCTCTCACGTTGCGGCGTTCAGGATCCTCTACGGCCTCAGGGTAAGGCTGGCGGAACATATAGGGAAACTCCACCTCGGGTATCTGTCTCGAACGTCCACCGGAGCGGTCAAGAAGACCCTGGAACAGAACGTGGAGAAGATAGAGAACTTCGTGGCCCACAAGATACCGGACCTGGTGAGCGTACTGGCGACGGCGGCGGTGATGGCGGCGGCTCTGTTCTCACTGAACCCCTGGATAGCCGGAGCCGCGACGGGAGCGGCCCTGCTGGCCTTCTTCGTCCAGAGCTACATGATGATAGGCTCAAGAGGCCAGACCCTCATAAAAGCCTACTACGACTCTCTCGAGAGGATCAACGGCTCGGCGGTGCAGTACGTCAGGGGCATGCCGGCGGTGAAGATATTCGGCCGGACCGTTCACTCCTTCCGCAAGTTCTACGGAGACATGATGGACTACTGCCGTCTGGTAACGGACTGGACCGACTCCTTCCAAAACGGCTACATCCTCTTCAAGACAATGCTGACGTCACTGCTGGCCTTCGTGCTTCCCGTAGGGGTGCTGCTCCTCTCCAGAGGGGGAGACCGGTCCACGGGCCTGACCGTGCTCTTCTCGATAATAATGATCCCCGGACTGACCGCCCCTCTCTACAAGATGATGCATCTGTCCGCCACACTGAGGCAGATCACCGAGGGGGTCAACAGGATAGACGACATACTGGATCAGCCCGCCGTTTCCGAACCGGCCCGACCGGCCCTGCCTGAGGGACACGACGTAGCATTCGAGAACGTATCCTTCTCCTACGGATCGGAGGACGAATCCACCAGGGTAGATGCCCTGAGCGGGCTGTCCTTCTCGGCCAGAGAGGGAGAGGTCACTGCCCTGGTTGGACCATCCGGGTCGGGAAAATCCACCGCGGCCAACCTGATCCCCCGATTCTGGGACGTCGATTCCGGGTCGATAAAGATAGGCGGGGTCGACGTGAGGGACATGAGGACCGAGGACCTGATGGACAGGGTCTCCTTCGTTTTCCAAGACACCTTTCTGTTCTTCGACTCGCTGTATCAAAACATACTGGTAGGAAGACCCGACGCCACGGAGGAGGAGGTCCACGCCGCCGCCAGAGCCGCCCAGTGTCACGATTTCATAGAGAGGCTTCCCAACGGGTACGACACCCTCATAGGAGAGGGCGGCGTGTATCTGTCCGGCGGAGAGGAACAGAGGGTGGCGGTCGCCAGGGCCATATTGAAGAACTCGCCGATACTGGTGCTGGACGAGGCCACGGCCTTCGCCGATCCGGAGAATGAACACAGAATGCAGATGGCGCTCAAGAGCCTGATAAAGGACAAGACGGTCATAGTGATAGCCCACAGGCTGTCCACCATAAAAGAAGCCGACCATATAGTGGTCCTGGACGGGGGAACTCTGTCCGAGGAGGGAACCCACAGGGAACTTCTGGAAAACCGAGGGGTCTACGAAAGGATGTGGACCGCCCACACCAGCGCCAGAGAGTGGGGCATGGAGAGACCGGCAAAGGCGGAGGCGATATGATGAGATTTTTCGAGAACATAACCGCCGGAGCTCCGGGGAAGCTGATAAAACCCATCTCCTTCACGGTGCTGTCGGACATCGTAAACGTGGGCCCCTTCGTCATGGCCCTGGGAGCCATAGGGATCCTTTTCGAGGGATTCGGCACAAACGGCACCCTGGACATCGGCGGGCTGTGGAAGGTCTGCATAGGCCTGGCAGCCTACGCCCTACTTATATTCGCAGCGGAGATCCCGGCCTACCGGACATGCTACAGAAGCGCCTACTCCGCCTCCGCCAAGGGGCGAGCCGCTCTGGCGGAGCACCTCAGAAAGCTGCCTCTGGGATACCTGTTCAGCCGTGACCCAGGAGACATGGCCAACATGATAATGGGAGACTTCGCCCTGCTGGAACAGGCCGTGTCCCATTTCGTGCCTCAGCTGGTTGGGGCCCTGGTGCTGCCTCTGATGGCCTTCGCGGGACTCTGGTTTCTGGACTGGCGAATGGCCCTTGCCATGTTCGCCCCTCTGCCCATAGGACTTGTCATTCTGGTAGGAGCCACCAGGTTCATCCGCCTGATGGGTGCCAGACACATGAGGGCCAAGATATCCGCCGCCAACAGGCTTCAGGAATATCTCTACGGAATCAGGGTGATAAAGGCCTATAACCTTACCGGAGGGCGGTTTCAGCGTCTGGAGAGATCCTTCAGGGAACTAATGAAGGAGAGCATTCGCCTGGAGGGAGGGGCCGGGCCAATAGTGATGTCCGCCATAGCCTGCGCCAGGACGGGGCTGACCATAATGGTCATCACAGGAGTATGGTTGATGGCCGAGGGAACCCTGAACCCGATGGTCTTCGTGACATTCCTGGTGGTTGGCTCCAGGGTGTTCGACCCTCTCTCGACGGCCCTGATAAACTACGCCGAACTGCGCTACGCCGAACAGGCTGGAGAGAGGATACTGAAACTCCGATCCGAGCCGGTCATGACCGGGACGAAGGTCCCTCCTCAGAACCACTCCATACGGCTGGACCAGGTGAACTTCGGCTACGGCGAATCGCCGGTGTTGAAGGACCTGTCACTGTCCGTTCCGGAGGGATCCCTCACAGCCCTGGTGGGCCCCTCCGGAAGCGGCAAGAGCACAACCTTGAAAATGATGGCCCGGTTCCACGATCCCGACTCGGGGCGGGTTCTCTTCGGAGGCAAGAACGTGAAGGAGATGGACCCGGAAGCCCTGATGGGAAGGATCTCAATGGTTTTCCAGGACGTCTATCTGTTCCAGGACACGGTGGCGAACAACATCGCCTTCGGTCGCGAGGGAGCCACAAGGGAGGAGGTCGTGGAGGCGGCCAAGAGGGCGTGCTGCCACGATTTCATAACAAAACTGCCAGACGGCTACGACACCATGGTGGGAGAGGGAGGCTGCACCCTTTCCGGAGGGGAGAAACAGAGGATCTCCATAGCCAGGGCCTTTCTGAAGGACGCCCCGGTGGTGCTGCTGGACGAGGCTACGGCATCTCTGGACCCGGAGAACGAGCTGGACATCCAGAAGGCCATCGACACCCTGATAAAGGGGCGGACCGTCGTGGTGGTGGCACACAGGCTAAAGACCATCTGCCGGGCCGATTCCATAGTGGTCCTGGACCAGGGCGAGATGGTTGAGTCCGGAACACATAAAGAGCTGCTGGAGAAGAAGGGGCTCTACGCCAGGCTCTGGTCCATCCAGGAGGAGTCGGCCGGATGGACCATCTGAGGGGCCTTCAGGTCACTCCACCCTGTTGACCAGCCGCCCTATTGGAGGAATCTCGCAGACCACCGTGTCCCCTCTCTTCATGAACCTCTGAGGGGAGAAACCCATTCCGACCCCCGCCGGGGTGCCCGTGGCTATTATGTCCCCCGGTTCCAGGGTCATCCCGGCGGAGATCTCCGAAACCAGGGCCGGTATATCGCGGATGAACATGGCGGTGTTGGAACTCTGGCGAAGCTCGTCGTTGACGTAGCTTCTGACGTCCACCTTCACGGGAAAGGGCAGGGCCGATTTATGGAGTATGACCGGCCCCATGGCTGTGTAGGTGTCCAGGCTCTTGCCCCGGAACCACTGGACGTGTCTTTTCTGAAGCCTGCGGGAGGAGAGGTCGTCGAGCACGGAATAGCCGAAGACGTGCTCCTCGACCCTCTCCGCCGGTATATCTGCACCGGCCTTGCCTATTATGACGGCCAGCTCGACCTCGTAGTCCAGCTGATCGTCCAGATCGAGACGGGCCTCTATTGGCTCGCCGTCGCCAATGATTCGGATCGCCCTCTTGGTGAAGAACACCGGGGCGGAGGGCTCGGCGAAATCCTTCATCTCTCCCTTGGTCTCCTCCAGATGATCCCTGTAGTTGACCCCGACGCAGAGCACGTCGTGGATCGGCCTGGCTATTGGAGGGAGCATCCGGACCTTGTCCATAGATAAAGCACCGAAACGGTCCGACGACTCGATGGCCTTCCTCAGGGCCTCGATATCCCTCTCGGAGGACCTCTCTATGAAATCCTGCATGTCCCTATACTCCCGGTCGGGTAGAGCGGACCTGAGGTCCAAAACGGCACCTTCGTCTGCCGTCATGACCCCGATCCCCGCAACTCCTCCAGATTCGAACGCGACGAACTTCATACGCGGCTCCCTCCTCACTCAAACCTTACTGGGTCTTTTTTCTGGTCTTTCTACCGTTGCCGTTTCCGTTGGTGGTTCTACGGGCGACCTTTCTGCTCTTGGGCTTGTTTCTGATGTATATCACCCGGGAATGGCCGTCGCTCTGGACCCTCTCGTCCACGTCGAATATACCTATGGCGAAGGCCAGCTCTCCCAGCTTGCCGTAGCCGTAGTTTCTGGGGTCGAACTCGGGAGACTGCTTGGCTATGTTGCTCCCCACCGTCCCCAGCTGGGCCCATCCCGTGTCGTCCGAAGCCGCCTCGAGGGCCGATCTCAACAGGTTGACCAGCTGGGTATCTCCCTTGAGCTCGTCGGTGGTCTTTCTCTTTATCGCCGAGGGGGAGTCCTCCTTGCTCACCGATATGACCTCGGTGTAGATGAACTTGTCGCAGGCCGACACGAAGGGCTTGGGGGTCTTCTTCTCGCCGAAACCGTAGACCATCAGCCCCGCCTCCCTTATCCTGGCGGCCAGCCTGGTGAAGTCGCTGTCGCTGGACACGAGACAGAATCCGTCGAAACGGTTGGTGAAGAGCAGGTCCATGGCGTCTATTATCATGGCACTGTCGGTGGCGTTCTTTCCCACGGTATAGCGAAACTGCTGTATCGGCTGGATCGAGTGCTCCAAAAGCACGGTCTTCCAGCCTCCGAGATTAGGGGTGGTCCAGTCACCGTAGATGCGCTTGACGCTCGCAACTCCGTACTTGGCCACCTCCGCCAGCAGAGGCTCGGTGATCGACGGCCTAGCGTTGTCGGCGTCTATAAGCACCGCCAGCCTGGGTTGTATGATGTCCAGTTCGCTCATTTATACTATGTCCTTTCCGAAACGGCATAGCCGTTCATCTTCTAGAATTTGCTCCACGTCAGTTCCTCCCATCCGTCGCTTGCCCCGAATCTTTTCACAAGTATAAGGCCTTACAAGAAATAAACGAAGGGGCCCCGAGCTCGGGACCCCTTCGTCTTTCTCCTCGATTATGGAAACTACTATTTCAAAGCAGTTATCATAGCAGCCAGCTCGTCGGCCTCGGCTAGAAAATCGCTAGCTATATCCGACACCTCGGTGGAACTCTCGACGAAAGTCGGATACCAAAAATCGGTCCTGTCGGTCAGAGCTGAGAAGCCCGCATCACCGAAACGAACGTGCCAGTGTTTCATAGCGTCGGGACCGTCGGAATGGACCGACGTCATCACCATATAACGCTGATCCGAGGCGGATGGAGCCTCGAACTTATACCAAAAGACCCCGTCGAATCCGGAGATGGGTGCGAACATCCGTCCCTCGTAGTCGTAGGCCATCGAGCCGCCTCCCGACGTGACGGTTATGACGTCTCCCCTTATTGAAAGAGCCGTGACACCCTTGGAATCGTACATATTCTTGAGAGCGGTCTCCACTTCTGCGGCAGTCAGATTCTTCCCCTTGGCAGCTATCGCCTCGTAGGCGGAATCCATGGCGGGATCGTCGAGATAGGAGGAAAAACTCTTCCAGTCGCCATCCCAACCGGAAAGGGAGGGGGAGGAAGAGAGGAACTGGGCCATCGCCTCGGCCTCGTCGTTCATGTCCTTCGCCACCTTCTCGATCGAGGTGTCGGCAGCTACGAAAGTGGGCCACCAAAGAGAGTTATCTCCACTAACAAGACTATCGAATCCGGAGGCCCCGTAACGGAAATGCCAGTGTTTCATGGCGTCGGGGCCGTCGGAGTGTACCTCCGTCACGATCAGATACTTGAACGGACCGTCCTGTTCCGACTCGAACTTGTTCCATACACTACCGTCGAACCCGGGGATAGGGGTGGTTCCAACGAGGGAATAATCGTAACTGACCGCTCCTCCGTTAGAGATCAACACAGCGGCGCCCCCGGAGATCTTTATGGAATCTATCGAACTGTACAACATCGCTTCGAAAGCTCCCTTGACGTCCTCGGAGGACACCCCTGAAACGTGGGAAGCCACGGCAGAATAGGCTTCGTTCATACCGGAATCTTTCAGATATCCGGACTCGCTTTTCCAAGACCCTTTCCATTTGTCCATAGAGACATCGCTGTCTCCACCTCCTCCACACCCACCGGAGGAAAAAGCCGCCACCGCGACCAAAAGCGCCAATATGCCGTTTCTGAACTTAAGAACAGACATGTTACCTCTCCTTTCGATTATGGCCGATACACGCTCCTTCGATTGCCTAGCCAAATAAGTTTTATAAGACTAACTCAACACACGACAAGATGTATACGACACAGGAGAGAGAATGTCAAGCGATTATTCTATATAATTCAAAGGGAAACGAACAAAAAGGAGGCTACACTATGCAGCTCGATCATCCTTCGGTAAGAAAGATGTGGAAGGAATATCTGGATAACGCCGGTATATCACGTCGGAACGACCCGGGACACGAGACGTGGTGTTTCTGCGACAACGAGAAGGACGCAAACAAGCTGGCCAAGCTGGTGTTGGCCGGTCAAAAGAGGGGTACGACATCGTCTCTGGAGGCCATGATCCAGGAGGGAGAGCCTGTTCCCAAGCCGGGAGATCACTCGGTCGTCACAGACTGGAAGGGCGTCGCCGTATGCGTGATCAAGAACGAGAAGGTGAGCGTAGTGCCCTTCGATCAGGTCTCAGAGGAGTTCGCCGCAATAGAGGGCGAGGGGGACGGCTCGCTGGAATACTGGAAAAAGGTCCACCGTGCCGCCCTCTCCAGAGAGCTGTCCTCCATGGGGCTGGTCTTCCACGAAGAGACCCCTGTGATATGCGAGGAGTTCTCCGTGGTCTACCCGAGGTGAATAAACTCTTACAACACCAACGGAATCAAAAAGGCCTTCGCAACCTCGTCGGCAACTTCCTTTCCCTTCAGGATCTCCAGGAGCCTCAGTGCGAAGAAGGGGGTCACGGCAGGGCCCTTGGCGGTGGTTATGTGACCGTCGGTCTCGATCATGTCGGAACCGATCGTGGCGCCGGTGAGCCATGACTCCATGCCGGGGTAGCACACAGCCCTTCGTCCTTTGAGAATTCCCGCCTTGCCGAAGACCGCCGGAGCCGCGCATATGGCGGCCAGCTTTTTGCCCTTTGAATCATAACGGACCACCAGATCCAGCAGCCCCTCGTGCTCCGTATAAGCCACCGTTCCGCCAGGAACCACCAGCATATCGAAGGGGCGGTCCGCCACGTCGTCGAAAAGGGCGTCCGCCATGACCGGCACTCCGTGCTTCCCCTTGACGGTCATGCATCCGGTCAGGGACGTCGTGGTCACGTCCACACCGCCCCTTCGCAGTATGTCCACCGTCGTGAGGGCCTCGGTCTCCTCGAAACCGTCCGTCAGAAAAACCGCAACTTCGATCATCGTGGATCACCTCTCATACAGTTTTAGGCAGCCGTTTAAACCGCCATCTCCTATCATACTACCGGATTCATCGACCAACCACGGATGAAAGAGGAGTCCGCTCCGTTCGGATACCTATTTTGTCGGCAAAGATTTTCTTTTCTCAGTTGACCGAATTAAGCGAAAGACATATATTCCTGTTACCCCTAGTAGGTAATATGAATAACGTAAGGAGGAACCGACATGGCTAAGAAGAAGACCCGATTGGACTTTGTGAGGATGAAGCGAGAGGGAGAAAAGGCGACCTGGATAACCGCCTACGACTTCCCTACCGCTTCCTTCGCCCAGCAGGCCGGGATGGACATGATCCTGGTTGGAGATTCCATGGGTATGGTGCTGCTCGGCTACGACGGAACCGTTCCCGTCACCATGGAGGAATGCCTGATACACTGCCGGGCGGTCCGCCGGGGAGCCCCTGACCTGTGGTGCGTGGGGGACATGCCCTTCGGGTCATACCAGGTATCCGACGAGGACGCCGTGATCAACGCCATACGGTTCCTTAAAGAGGCCGACATGGACTGCGTCAAGCTGGAGGGAGGCCGCAGGGTCTGCTCCAGGATCAAGGCCATAACCGACGCGGGCATTCTAGTCTGCGGCCATATAGGGCTGACTCCTCAGAGCTCCGGCCAGCTCGGCGGCTTCAAGGCCCAGGGAAGGGACCCGGAAAGCGCCAGAGAACTTATAAAAGACGCCATCGCGGTACAGGACGCCGGGGCCTACGCCCTCCTGCTGGAGGCGGTTCCGCCGGAGCTTACCGAGTTCATAGCCAAGAAACTGGAGATACCCGTCTACTCCATAGGTGCCGGAGCTCCCTGCGACGGACAGCTCATAATCTGCGGCGACATGCTGGGGCTTTTCCAGGCCTTCACCCCCAAGTTCGTCAAGAAATACGCCAACGTAGCCGAGGTGGAGATAGCCGCCTTCAAGGAATACGTCCAGGACGTAAAGAAAGGCCGTTTCCCCACAGACGACCACGTCTACCACATTCACGAGGGAATGGAGGAGGAATTCCAGTCCATGCTGAGAGAGTTCGACCTGCCCAAGGGAGTGGTTTGACGTTAGAGGGGGCGTAAAGGAGAGAGAGCATGAGCTTCAACTGTATCTGCAAAGATCCCGAATTTCCCGACGTCAGGTATCCGGCCGACCTGCTGGACCTGACCATACCCAGCCACGGAAGCGACCTGTACGGAATAATGTACACTCCTCAGGGAAGAGGCCCCCATCCCACGGCTTTGATACTTCACGGGTTCCCCGGAAGCGAGCAGAACGTGGACCTGGCCCAGATCCTCAGGAGAGGCGGCTTCAACTCGGTCGTGTTTCACTACAGAGGCTCGTGGGGCAGCGAGGGAGACTTTTCCTTCGAACACGTCCTGGAGGACACCAGGGCTGCGGTAGAATACCTCATGGATCCGATCAACAGGGAGCGATACATGATAGATCCCTCCAAGTTCGTCCTGATCGGCCACAGCATAGGAGGATTCGCCGCCCTGATGACCGGGGCGGAGATGACCGAGATCGACAGGATAATAACCATAGCTACCTACAACCTGGGAGCGGTGGCAAAAGAAAGGCAACGGGAGAACAGGGATGAAAGGTACGCGAAGAACACCTACGAGATGTTCATAAACTGCACCAGGCCGCTCAAGGGAACCAGCCCGGAAACTCTTCTGGACGAGATAAAGGAGAAAGCCCAGGAGTGGGATCTAAGAGACCTGGCACACCGCCTCAAGGGCAAAAATCTGCTGACCATAGCCGGATCCAGAGACGACGTGTCTCATCTGGAGATACACCACAACCCCCTGATGACGGCGCTTAGAAAGGCGGGAGTGACCACGGCAAAGGACATGGTGATAACCACCTCCCACTCGTTTCACGACAAGAGGATAGCCCTGGCGGAGGCGATCCTTAAGTGGCTGAGCTCGGATATACCGATACGCTGAAAGCTGAAAGAGGAGGCCTGATCGGGCCTCCTTTTTTTAGCGTTCAAATCCATCATTAGAGTACATAGAAGCTGATCTTTACTGATCTAGATTTCCAGGCTGAACGTTCCCCTGGTCGTCACGCCGATGGGGATACGTTTTAAACACATAGAGGCCGACGTCCTATAGGACGTCGGCCTCTATTTTGAGATTCTATTTTACGTTGAGCTTAAATCAGTTCTTGACTATCTGGGTTCCCTCGGTGCCTTCCAGAGCCTCCAGGGCCTGGTTCAGGCTGGCTATGACCGCACGGGATCCTCCGTTCATCACGAAGGCCATGGCGGCGGATACCTTGGGGCCCATCGATCCGGCCTTGAAGTGTCCCTCAGACTGGTAGACCTTCATCTCGTCTATGGTCACCTTGCCGAGCCATTCCTCATCGGGGGTTCCGTAACGGAGGGCAACCTTGGGTACGTCGGTCAGGATCATGAAGAGGTCCGCGTCCACCTGCTGGGCTAGAAGCTCTCCCGCAAGGTCTTTGTCTATGACCGCCTCGACTCCGCCGTAGCTGCCATCGGAGCCCTTCACCACCGGGATGCCGCCTCCGCCGGAGGCCACGACGACGTAGCCGTTGTCGGCAAGCTCTCTGACCGCCTTGCGCTCCACTATGTTGGTGGGTTTCGGCGAGGGGACTACCCTTCTCCATCCCCTTCCGGCGTCCTCTATCCAGCTCTCGCCGGACGACTCGATCCGGGCCTTGGCCGTGGCCTCGTCGTAGAAGGGGCCCACCGGCTTGGTCGGGTTGCTGAAGGCGGGGTCCTCCGAGGACACCTCCACCTGGGTCACTATGCAGATCGGCTCTTTATCCAGGCCGTGAGCTATCAGGGCCTTCTTGAACTCCTGAACGAACATGTAGCCTATGAACCCCTGGCTCTCGGCTCCGCACACGTCCATCGGCATGGCCGGCACGCTGCCACGGCCAGCCTCGTTCTGGATCAGTATGGCTCCGACCTGAGGTCCGTTGCCGTGGGTCAGCACCACCTCGTAGCCCGCCTCTATCATCTTGACTATCTGTGCCACCGTCTTGCGGACGTTCTCCCTCTGATCCGCTTCCGTTCCCTTCTGGCCTCTCTGAAGGATCGCGTTTCCGCCCAACGCCACGACAACTCTTTTACTCATGTTATATCCTCCCGTTCAAATTAGTCTCTCGTATTTCGGAAGAGGTATTTACCCCGTCCGGGCTCGCAGAGATGCCGCCCTTCCGAGTAGATAATCTCTCCCCGGGCCACGGTGGTAATCACCCGACCCTGTATCTCCATCCCCTCGTAGGGGGAGAAGTCCACCTTCATGTGCAGATCCTCGGCCCTCGCCGTCCACCGGGCCTCTGGGTCGAACAGAACCAGATCGCCGTCGTAACCGGGAGCCAGCCTGCCCTTGCTCTTCAATCCGTATCTCTCCGCCGGAGCCTGGGACATGATGACCGGAAGCGTCTCCAGAGGAATCCGCCCCGTCGCCACCCCTCCCGAGTAAATCAGGGGAAGTGACGTCTCCACCCCGGGAAGTCCGTAGGGGAGGTCGGAGAAGGAGCCCTTCCAGGCCTTCTGTTCCGACGTGAAGGGACAGTGATCGGTGGCAACGAAGTCCAGAGCGCCGTATCCCAGACAGCCCCAGAGGTATTCGCCGTCGTCCTCGCCTCTCAGGGCCGGACTGGCCGAGTAGAGGTGGCCGTCTTCCCTCCGGTAGACCTGGTCGGTGAGGTAGAGATACTGCGGACAGGTCTCGGCGGTGATGTCGAGCCCTCTCATTCGGGCCGCCTCTATTCTGGAGGCCCCCAGAGCGGAGCTGACGTGCACCACGTGGACCGAAGCTCCCGTCACCTCGCCGTAGAATGCCGCCTGATCTATGGCGGCACCCTCGCAGATATCCGGTCTGGTCCTGCTCAGGACCGTCATGGACGATTTCTCGTCGTCGGACAGCTCGGCCGTCAGGGATCTTATGAGGTCGTCGTCCTCGGCGTGGACCACCGCAACGGCTCCGGTCTCGGCTATTTTGGAGAAACAGCGATAGAGAGCTCCGCTGTCGGACCGGCGTCCCGAGTCGCCGTAGGCGGTGAAGAACTTGAAGCTGGTAACGCCTTTTTCGATCGCCGAGGGTATCTCGTTTTCCCTGCCGGGGGTCCATCCGACCATCTCGCAGTGGAAGCCGTAGTCTATCACCGACGGCGCAGCCGTCTCCAGCCTGGCGTCTATATCCTGAACCAGATCGGTCCGGGGGCTTCCGACGGTGAAGTCGACCATGGAGGTAACTCCCCCCGCCGCCGCCGCCATGCTGCCGGACAGAAAGTCGTCGCTGGACCGGTCTCCCCTTACCGGAAGGGCCATATGGACGTGGGCGTCCACCACTCCCGGTAAAACCAAAAGACCGTCGGCGTTCAGTTCTTTTCTGCCCTTTAGTTTAGAACCGACGGCTGCGATTACACCTTCATCCACCGCTACATCGCAGTAGGAGAGTCCTTCCGGGGTAACCACCCTGCCGTTTCGCACCACTAGATCATACACTAAAAATCACCTCCGTGGGAGATCAAGTTTATGTTTTTTTCGATTTTTACTACCGCCGCTCCTTCTCGTAGGGGACCCCCAATGTGGCGGGGACGTTGAACCGTTTTCTGGCCACCGTGGCCACTATGGTCAGTATGTAGGGCATGGCTATTAGAAACTCGTTCGGAACGAGGGTTACGCCGGAGGTCTGAAGCTGAATGGCCATGGCGTCGGCCAGTCCGAACACCAGAGCCCCCACCAGGACCCCCATAGGGTTCCAGTTTCCCAGGAAACATATGGCAAAGGCTATCCATCCTCGACCGCCGATTATGTCGTTGGTGTACATGCCCAGAAATCCCAGCGAGTAGAACGCCCCAGCCAAGCCGTCCAATGCGCCTGCGGCCAGGACCGTGCCGAAACGCACCGTCTCCACCTTTATTCCGGCGGCGTCCACTGCCTCGGGGTTTTCACCGGTTGAACGCAGTATCAGCCCAAGCTGGGTCTTATAGAGAACCCAATAGCCGACGGGGATGAGGGCCCAGGCCAGATAGGTGAGGGCGTTTTGATGGAACAGGGCCTCACCTATAACCGGTATGGACGACAGTCCCGGTACGGCTATCCTCTCGAGGGGATCCACCGTAAGGGGAAGAAGGGGCACGCCGAAGAAGACCCTGTAGAGGAATATGCCCAGTCCGGCGGCGAAGATGTTTATCGCCGTGCCCGTGACTATCTGGTGCTGTTTGAGCTTTACCGTGAAGATCCCGTAGACCAGGGCCGTGGCCGTCCCTATGGCCATGGCGGCCAGCAGACCGAGCATCATGCTTCCGGTCGAATACGCGGCCACGAAGCCTCCCCAGGCTCCCAGGAGAAAGATCCCCTCTATGGCGATTATCATGACCCCGGTCCTCTCGGCGTAGACCTCCGCCAGAGCTCCCATCATCAGGGGGGTGCTCATCTGGAGGGCTCCGGCCAGCAGTCCGGTAATCATCGTCGGTCACCTTCCTCTCTGGCCTTTCTCTTGCTCCTGGCGGAGGCCAGCCTTATCTGGAGAGCGTAGGAGAGTATGACGAAGAGCATGACGAACCCCTCCATTATCCCTACGATACTGGCGGGGACCCCGGAGGTCTGGACCGCCAGGTTTCCCCCTACCTGAAGGGCTCCGAACAATATCGCCGCCAGCACGATGCCCAGGGGATGGGCGTTACCAAGTATGGCTATGCCTATTCCCTCCGCTCCCACCATGGGGCTGAATCCCTGCACCAGCATGTGCTGTATGCCGTTGACCTCGGTGAATCCGGCCAGACCGGCGAAGGCTCCGCTCACGGCGAAGACTATAACGAAGATCTTTCCCGAGTCCATTCCGGCGTAACGGGCCGCGTCTCTGTTCATGCCGACCGCCCTTATCCTGTAGCCCAGAGAGGTCCTCCACAGTATGAACCAGGCGAGGGCCGCCGCTGCCAGGGCCAGTACGAATCCCCAGTGGAGTCTGGTATGGGGGATCAGCTGAGGTATCCAGCTTCCCTCGGATATGACGTCGGTCTGGGGATACTCTCCCTTGGCCTCCCTCAGGGGACCTCGGAGGAGAAAGTTCATCAGAGCCAGAGCGACGTAGGTGGACATCATGCTTATGAGAAATTCGCTGGAGTTGAACCTGGCCTTGGCGAATCCCACCAGAGAGGCCCAGGCGCCTCCGGCCGCCGCCGCCAGGAGCACGCACAGAGGCAGCACCAGCCACGGAGACAGGTGTCCCAGCCTGAGAGCGCACCATACAGAGGCGACGCAGCCCAGGTAGAACTGTCCCTGAGCCCCTATGTTGAAGAGGTTGGCCCTGAAGGCGAATCCAAAGGCCAGCCCCGTGAGTATGAGAGGGGTGGCCTTGGCGAATATGTCCGCCACGTTGTATCCGTCTCGAAAGGCCATGGCGAAGATCCTGCGGTAGACCTCTATCGGATCCGCCCCAAGAAGGGTCATCATTAAGCCGCTGGCAGCAAGCCCCATGAACACGGAGAAGAGAGGCCAGAACACCGCTCCGGCTCCCTTTCTCTCGGTGGACTTCATATCAGCCATGGCGCACCTCCTCTATGCCGGCCATCAGAAGGCCGATACGGTCCACGTCGAAGCGGCCTCTGTCGAATATCTCCAGAAGCCTACCACGATATATGACCCCTATGCGGTCCGAGAGCTTGAGCACCTCGGAGAGCTCCGTCGAGAGAAGCAGTATGGCCTTTCCCCTGGCCCTCTCCTCCATGAGGGTGGAGTGGACATATCCCGCCGCTCCGAGGTCCAGTCCCCTTGTGGGTTGAACCGCCACGAGAAGCCGGGATCCTACCTCTATCTCCCTGGCTATGACCACCTTCTGCTGGTTTCCTCCGGAGAGGGCCTTGGCTTTGGTGGCGTAAGAGGGGGTCTTTACGGAGAACCGCCGGATCATCTCCACGGCCATCTCGGATATTCGGTCCAACCGGAGGACCCCGTTTCGTGACAGATCGGAGGAGGAGCTTCCCTTGAGCATCAGGTTTTCCTCCACCGTCATGTCCAGCACCAGTCCGTCTCTGTGTCTGTCCGCCGGGATGTAGCCGACTCCCAGGTCTATCATCCGGGAGGCAGGAAGGCCGGTGACGTCCAGACCGTCGAGGACGATCTTTCCCGAGACCGCCTCTCTGAGGCCGCAGATCGTCTCGGCCAGTTCCTGCTGGCCGTTTCCGCTGACCCCTGCTATTCCGAAGATCTCCCCCTCTCTGACGGTCAGGGAAAGGCCGTCCAGGGCCGCGGCCCCTCGGTCGTCCTTCACCGCCAGTTCGAGAACCTCCAGGAGGGGGCCGCCGGTGGTCTCGTCTCTGTCGCCGGAGAGGAGATCCAGATCCCGCCCGACCATCATCCTGGCCAGGTCCATCTCGGTGGAATCGGAGGGAGATACCGTTCCGACCGGTTTTCCGTCCCTCATGACCGTGACCGAGTCGGCTATGGCCATGACCTCTCCGAGTTTATGGGTTATGAAGATCACCGAGTTTCCCATGGAGGTGAACTCCCTGACGAAACCGAAGAGGTGCTCGGTCTCCTGAGGGGTCAGCACGGCCGTGGGCTCGTCCATGATCAGTATTTTCGCCTTTCGATAGAGGGCCTTCACTATCTCCACCCTCTGCTGCATTCCGACCGGAAGCTGTCCCACCAGAGCGTCCGGATCCACCTCCAGGCCGTATTTTCCTCCCAGTTCCTTCAGTTCCCGAGAGACTCTGCCGAGGTCCAGTCCCGACATGGAGGATCCGAGCCCTAACACCACGTTTTCCGCCACGGAATGGACCGGCACCAGACTGAAGTGCTGGTGGATCATACCTATCCCCAGGGCCATGGCGTCCTGAGGGGAGTCTATATGGACCACCTGGCCGTCCACGGCTATCTCCCCGCCGTCGGGACGGTACATTCCGTAGAGGATCCTCATCAAGGTGGTCTTTCCAGCTCCGTTTTCCCCCAACAGGGCGACGACCTTTCCCGCCGGGACCTTCAGGTCCACGCCGTCGTTCGCCACCGTGCCGGGAAAGTATTTCGTTATTCCCCTGAGCTCGACCGCGGGCATCGCGGACACCTCCTCCACCTGAAATGCCGGACGAAGAGCTGTCTCCGCCCGGCGTATTTCGTATTTACCCTATTTCAGCGACTCGGGAAACTCGGAGGCGAAATAGAGGAGGTTTCCGGAGGTTATGGCCTTCTCGGCCTTCTCGACCTGAGCCCTTACCTCGTCCGGAACCTGGTCCGAGTAGGCCACCTTGACTATGCCCTCGGCGACTCCCGCCTGGTTTACCTCGGGGGCCAGGGTTCCGTCCATGAACTTCTCCAGGGTCCATTTATACATGTCGGCGAAGTCGAAGTAGACGCTGGCGACGACGGTGCCCTTGGCTATATCGTTCTGGTTGCTGGCGAAGCCGACGAACTTGACCCCCTTTTCCTTGGCGGCCTGGATGGCTCCGAGGCCCACCTGGTTGGCGTAGAAGAAGAGGACGTCCGCTCCCTTGTCTATCATGGAGGTGGCCATCTGCTTGCCCAGAGCGACGTCGCTCCAGGAGTTGGAGTAGGCCCTGTTGGCCTTGGCCTCGGGAGACCCGATGCGGACGCCGTACTCGTAGGTGTTCATCAGACGGACCATCAGCTTGTTCGGGAAGCCTCCGACCATTCCTACCTTGCCCGTCTCGGTGGTGAATCCGGCTATTATCCCGGCCAGGTAGCTGGCCTCGTATTCCTTGGGCAGGACGGGACGGACGTTCGGCCCCTGGGATACTAGGCCGTTCACGACGCAGAAGACGCTGTCGGGGTATTTGGCAGCCACCCTGTTGGCGGCCTCGTCGAACTGGGTCCCGGCTGCCATTATGAGGTCGTAGCCCCTCTCGGCGTAGTTTCTGAAGGTGGACTCGTAGTCGCTGGCCTGGACGTTCTCGACGTACTCCATGGCCGTTCCGAGCTCTTTGTTGCAGGCCACCAGTCCGGCGTAGTTGGTGGCGTTCCAGCTCTGGTCGTTTATGGGGCCCGGCAGTATCAGTACTATTTTGTGGTCTTTCGGGGCCTTGGCCTCCGCCATAGCCGGGGCTATCGCGGCCAGGGCTATACAGACCGCCATGAAGAATACGGCGCACTTTTCGGTGAATCTCATGGATCTCCCTCCTTTTACGGTTCGAAAATGGTCTACATCACGCTTTAGTTCTTGCTACAGTCGACAAATCTCAGGCAACACCTCCCTTCCATAGAAAAAGCCCGAAGGGAGGCGGATGAAATCCGTCTCCCCCGGGGAACCGCTTCGAAATCCGAAGAGTCTACTGGCGGCCTCTGCCTCCCATGGTGAGAGCCATGACCGATTTGGCCGTGTGAAGGCGGTTCTCCGCCTCGTCGTAGATGGCCGAGTTGGGGCCGTCTATGACCGAGGCGTCCACCTCGTTCTGCCGGTCCGCCGGAAGGGCGTGCATGTAGAGGCAGTCCTTGTTCGTCAGGGCGAAACGTTCCTCGGTGCACTTCCAGCCCTTGTTGGCCTCCAGACCGGCGTCTACCACCTCGGTGCTTGGGTTCTTGAACCAGGAGCCCCAGTTCTTGGGGAAGACCACGTCGGCGTCCTTGTAGGCCTCCTCCTGGTCGTGGGTTATCCTGAAGGATCCGCCGGTGCTCTCGGCGTGCTTCTTGGCCTGCTCGACGACCCAGTCGGGAAGGTCGTAGCCCTCGGGATAGGCCAAGGTAACGTCCATGCCGTATCGAGGGAACAGAAGGCTCTGGGTCAGAGGCACGGAGATGGGCTTCTTGTGGGTTGTGGCGTAGGCCCAGATGATGGAGACCTTGAGGTTTTTGACGTCGCTGCCCCTCTTCTCCTGTATGGTCAACAGGTCCGCCAGTCCCTGCATGGGATGGAACAGGTCGTCCTGAAGGTTGAGGATAGGAGCGGAGGAATACTTGGCCATGTCCCTCAGATAGGCGTTTCCTATTCCCCAGAAGCAGTTGCGGCAGGCTATGGCGTGGCCCATACGGGATAGGATGACCGCTGTGTCCTTGGCGACCTCTCCGTGGGATACCTGCATGGTGCTGGTGTCCAGGAAATGGGCGTGTCCGCCGAGCTGGGTTATCCCCGCCTCCATGGAGTTTCTGGTCCTGGTGGACTGCTCGAAGAACATGAGAAAGACGGTCTGGTATGGCAGATAGGGGGTCGTCTTGCCCATGGCGAAGTCCTTTTTCAGGTCCTTGGATACCTCCAGGAGGGTGTCTATCTCCTCCTTGGTCCACTCCTCCAGTGTAATGAAGTCCTTGCCTCTAAATATCGTGTTCATCCGTAAAGTTCCCCTTTCGTTTTAATCGCAGTGTTCGTCCACGTAGATTCCCGGGATGACGGCGTACATGGCGGCGCAGGTCACCAGGTGGCTTTTCCAGGTCTTCTCGTTGGGGGCGTGGGCCTCCTCTTCCTTGCCTGGTCCGAAGCCTATGACCGGTATGCCGTGGCGGCCCATTATGGAGACGCCGTTGGTGGAGAAGGTCCATTTGTCCACCACGGGCTCCCGGTCGAACAGCCTTCTGTAGCCGTCCACAAGGGTCCTGCAGGCCGGGTGCTCCTCCTCCAGCTTCCAGGCCGGGAAGTAGCAGTCGGTCGGGTATACCAGGCCGGTCCAGGAAGGCCTCTCGTAGGTGTAGAGAGACACCTCCGCCTCGGCCTCCTTGACGGCGGGAAGGTTTCTGACCTCCTGAAGGGCTCCCTCCCAGGTCTCGCCCCAGGTCAGACGGCGGTCTATCGATATGGTGCATCCGTCCGCCACGGCGCACCGGGACGGGGATTTGTGGAATATCTGGGATATGGTCAGGCTGCCCTTGCCCAGGAAGTCGTCGTCCTTCAGGTTCTCGTGGAGGGCTCTAAGCTCCATGACGATAGGGGCCATCTTGTATATGGCGTTCTCCCCTCTCTCAGGGGCGGAGCCGTGGCAGCTTATGCCTCCGGTCTCGACCTTTATCTCCATCCTTCCCCTCTGGCCCCGGTAGATCCGGCAGTCGGTGGGCTCGGTGCTGACGACGAACTCGGGACGTATTCCGTCCTCCTCTATTATGTACTGCCAGCAGAGGCCGTCGCAGTCCTCCTCCTGGACCGTCCCAGTGACGAGAAGGGTGTAGTCGTCCTCGAGCCCCAGGTCCTTTATTATCTTTCCGGCGTAGACCATGGCGGCCATTCCGCCCTCCTGGTCGCTGGCTCCGCGGCCTCCTACGACGTCGCCTTCCTCCATGCCCTTATAGGGATCGAACTTCCAGTTCTTTATCTCCCCTATGCCGACCGTGTCTATGTGGGCGTCCATGGCGATCAGGTGCTTGCCCCGTCCCAGATATCCCAGGATGTTGCCCATGGGATCTATCTCCACCCTGTCGAAACCTACCTTCTCCATCTCCTCCTTGATCCTCTTTATGACGGCCTCCTCGCCGCAGCTCTCGCTGGGCAGGGCTATCATGTCCCTGAGGAAACGGGTCATATCGTCCTTGTACTCCTCCGCCTTCGCCACCACCTGATCAAAAGGGATCTTCAAGAGATAACGCCTCGCTTTCGATTTTTTATGTTATGTAAGGTTGCTTCTCGTTCACCGAGCCAGCAGCCCCATGGCTCCCGGAAGGGCCAGAGGTATGGCCGGAACGAAGGTTATAAGCAAAAGGACCGCCAGCTCCACCAGAATGAAGGGCAGTATCTCCCGGCTTATCTGCTCCAGGGTCAGCTTGCTTATGCCGCAGGCCACGAACAGACAGGCCCCCACCGGCGGGGTCATCAGGGCTATGTTGAGCGCCAGGACCATGATGATCCCGAAGTGAAGCGGATGGTATCCCAGCTGCACCGCCAGAGGGTGAAGGATAGGACCCAGTATTATGAGTGCCGCCGCTATGTCCATGAACATACCCACCACCAGGAGCATGATCAGGATGAGCCCCATGATGACGTAGCGATTGTCGCTTATGCTCAACATGAAGGTGGCGACCTTCTCCGGGATCTGCTCTATGGTGAGCACCCATCCCAAAATGGACGCGGCTGCTATGACCAGAAAGACCACCCCGGTGGTCCTGGCCATCTTGAGAAACAGGGGAACCATGTCCCTCAAGGTGAGGTTTCTGTAGACGAAGAAGCCCAGCACCATGGCGTAGGCCACGGCTACTGCGGCCGCCTCGGTGGGGGTGAACATGCCGGAGAGAATTCCCCCCAGTATTATCAGGGGCATCAGAAGGGCCACTATGGCGTCCTTCAGTCCGACCAGCATCTCCTTTACCGTGGCTCTTCTCTCTCCAACAGGATATCCCCTCTTCTTGGATATCCTGGCTGTCATTATCATGAGGGCCACCCCTAGCAGCAGCCCCGGGACGAGCCCTGTCATGAAGAGCCCCGCTATGGAGACCTGCATGAAGGCCCCGTAGATAACCATTATGTTCGACGGCGGTATGGTGGGGCCGATTATGGAGGACGCGGCGGTTATGGCCGCCGAGAAGTCCTTGTCGTATCCCTCGTCCACCATGGCCGGTATGAGCATGGATCCTATGGCGGCGGTGTCGCTGACCGCCGCTCCGGTTATACCCGCGAAGAATATTGAAGCCACTATGTTGGCGTGGGCCAGTCCTCCCTGGAGATGTCCCACCAGTATGTTGCTGAACTTGACCAGCCTCTGGGTGATGCCGGTCTTGTTCATGATCTCTCCCGCCAGTATGAAGAAGGGCATGGCCATCAGTGTAAACATGTCCACCCCTGCGAAGTACCTCTGAGGCACCAGGTTCAAGACGGCTCCACCGCCCATCTTGACCATACCGAGAAGTCCCGCCACTCCCAGGACGAACCCTATGGGCATCCCCACCGCTATCAGTATGGCGAAGGAGGCGCTAAGGAATCCGGTCATATAAAATCCCCCCGTTCACTGCTAAAAGTCCAGTCCTTCCTCTCTCTTGACCGCGTCCACCAGTTCCTCCGACATCAGAATTTCGTCCAGATCCCTCCGTCTGACGTCCAGCACCATCTTGCAGGCCAGCATCACCATGCAGATGCCCGCGCTGACTGGCACCGCCATGAGCCACCATTCCATGGTGGTCCCAAGTCCGGTGGCTATCTGGGACTTGCCCCTCTCGGCCATCTTGAGCCCATAGGCCAGAAGTATGTAGAGGAAGAACATGACCAGTCCGTTGGAGGCGAAGACGAGGGTCTTGGCCAGAAGCCGGGGAAGTTTTTTTATGAACATGGTCACTCCAACGTGCTCCTGCCTCCATATACAAAGAGCCACCGACAGCAGGGCCATCCATATCATGATGTAACGGGAGAGCTCCTCGCTCCATCCCAGTGGGGATCGAAGGACGTATCGGAAGAAGACCCCGGCGAGCACCGATGCGGTCATGACGATCGACAGTATCAGTACCGGGACCTCCAGGAACCTCTCCAGACCGTTTCCGAGGCGCTCGGCCAGGGAGAAAACTCCCCGGCCCGCGCTTTTTCTATCCTTCGTCATGGACCTGTCCGGAAAGACTAATCGTCTTCCAGCTCGTCCACTGCTTCGTCTATGGCCTCGAGATAGAGATCCGCTATCTCCACGCCCTTATCGCCGAAGTTCTCCTTTATGAATACCATTGCCGAGTCCTTGCCCATCTCGCGGAACTGTTCCATGGCCTCCGGAGTCGGGGTGTTGACCTCCATGCCCTTCTCTATGATGGTTGGAAGTCCTCTATCGGAGCCCTCGATGATCCTGTTGAGGCCCCGTCCGGCCACTATGGCGGTTATAGCGGAGGAGTTGACTACCTCTTTTTCGTCATCGCTGAGGCCGTCCCAGAACTCGTCGTTCATGATCCAGCAGTAGGTGCTGTATATGTGGTTGGTCAGGGTGAGGTACTTCTGAACCTCGTAGAGCTTCCCGAGAAGGACTATGGGAAGGGGGTTATGCTGACCGTCGGCCACTCCGGTCTGGAGCGCCGTGTAGACCTCGGCCCAGGCTATGGGGGTAGCGGCGGCTCCGTAGGTCTTCATGAGGTTCTGATGGGTGGGAAGGGTCATGGTGCGCATCTTGAGACCCTTCATGTCCTCCACGGTCTTTATGGGACGGACGCTGTTGGAGAGCTGGAAGAAACCACCCGCCTCGCCGAAACCGAGGACCCTGAAGCCGGTGACCTTTTTGATATCCTCCTTGAGATACTCGCCGAAGGGGCCGTCGAAGACCTTCCAGGCCACCGCGTAGTTGGGAACTGCGCAGGACGCCGTAAAGGGGGTAGAAGGGGGCCATTCCTCCGGCGGAGGCTATGTAGCTCTGGACCACTCCGACCTTGACCTGCTCCATGGTCTCTCTCTCGTTGCCGAGCTGTCCCGCCGGGAATATCTTCACCTGAACCGAGCCGTTGGTACCGGCCTCGACCATGCTCTTGAACACCGCCGCCATGGCTCCAGTTGCGTTTTCAAAGGGCTGCTGAGGGTTCAGATGGGCCAGTTTGAGGACCTTAGGTCCCGCCAGAGCGGAGGAACACAGGGCCACCACCAACGCCAGGGCTATAATCGTCACTCTACGCTTCATATCTCAATACGCCTCCTTTTCTCCTGTTCTTTTAACCATAGGACTATCTCCCCTTAAGTGTCTCCCTCCAATTTTTCCATACGTCACCTCCTGACGAGACGTCCCTCCCGAGATACCACCTCGCCGTCCCTGACGGCCGGTCGTCCTCGCACCCAGACGGACGGAATCCCCCTACCTGTCAGAGAGGGGGAACCGTAGTCCGCCCGATCCTCCAGACCGTCCAGGTCCAGCTCGACCATGTCGGCCCTGAAGCCGACCGACAGGAGTCCCCTGTCGTCGAAACCGGCCCTTTGGGCCGGAAGGGACGAAAGCTTTCGAATCGCCTCCGGAAGGGTCAAAAGTTTTTTGCCCTTCACGTAACGATCCAGAACACGGTAGGAACATCCGAAGGTTCTGGGATGAGGACAGCCGGAATAGAGGCCGTCCGTGCCGAAGCACTGAAGGGGATGGACCATTATCCTCTCCACCGAATCCTCGTCGGTGATAAAGTCAATCATGGTCAACGCCTTCCCCTCCTTAGAGATCAGGTCAAAGTAGGAATCGAAGGGATCCTGCCCCCTCATCTCGCCTATCTCCCTCAGAGTCCGACCCAGGAACCTCCGGTTCTCCTCCAGATCGGCACCGGTCAGGATTATCCCGTCCCAGCCCAGCATGGAGTAGACGCCGTCCCAGCCCTCCGGCTCTTCCATCTGTCCTCGGATGTTTCCTCTCTCTACTTTATCATCAAGACGCCGCTTGACCTCGCTAAATCCAAGGGCGAGATACGAGGGGGGCAACAGGCTGTAGAGGGACGTGGACCCGGCCGAATATGGGTATTGATCGAAGGAAACGTCGCAACCTCTCTCGGCGTATCTCTCGATGGTCTCCAAAACCCTGTCCAGCTTATGGCGGTTTCTCTCTCCTCCCACCTTCAGATGGGATATCTGAAGTCTGACCCCGGAGGACTCTGCCGGAGCGAGGATCTCCTCCAGGGACTCAAGTATCCTATCGCCCTCGTTTCTCTGGTGGACCGACACGATGCCGCCTCTGCCGGAGACCGTCTCGAAGAGGGCGGTCAGCTCCTTCGAGTCGGCGTAGCAACAGGGATCGTAGAATAACCCGGTGGACAGGCCAAAGGCACCGGCGTCCATGGCCTCCCGAAGAATGGCGGTCATCTCCTCGATGTCCCTCTCCGATGCGAGGCCGGAACGCCTCTCTCCCATGACGTAGTTCCTCAGAGGCCCGTGAGGCACCAGAAGCCCCAGGTCGAGTCCGTAGGCCCCCGATTCCATCCGGTCCAGCAGCTCGGGGAAGGAGTTCCAGTTCCAGACGTCGGGACCTCTGCCCAATATCCCCGCCACCTCCTGGGCAAGAGAGGCCTTCTCCTCCTCCCTGACAGGGGCCACTCCCACTCCGCAGTTTCCCGCCAGCTCGCAGGTGTAGCCCTGAAGCAGCTTAGGAGACACGTCGGGGTCGGTCATGGCCCTCAGCTCCGAGTGACCGTGAACGTCCACGAACCCCGGGACCAGGGTTTTGCCTGCGAGTTCTATCGTCTCCTCCGCCAGTCCGAGATTCGAACCTATGGCTGCGACGAGGCCGTCTTTAACGGCCAGATCGGCGACGAAGGGATCTCTTCCGCTGCCGTCCACTATGGAGGCCCCTGTAATAAGGAGGTCGAACAAGATGAATCACCCTTCCATAAAAAAACTCGGAGATAGCTTACAAAAGGCCCCCTCTCGAGGTCCTCAAGAGGGGGTCAGGACCTTGATCTAAGCTGACTTTATTTCAGCAATCCGGTCTTGTCGTTGAACTCTCTGATCTTCTCGTCTATCTTGTCCGCCATGCCGTGGATCTCGCCCCAGTAGTTCTCGGCGTCGTACCACTGAGCGTCCAGCTCCTCCATGGACTTGCCCTGCTGCTCCACCCAGGTGTAGTACTTGAGGTCGTGGACCCTCTTTCTGTCCCTGTAGGAAAGTTCCTGCATGTAGTCCACCGAGAGCCCTCTGATGTGCTGGTGGAAGTCCACCGCGGCGTCTATCTCGCCGTAGGGACCGTACTCCTCCTCCATCTCGGCCAGACGGGAGTTGTACAGCTCCATCGAGTCGGTGAGGACGGTCACCAGGACGTCCTTCTCTGTCAGCTCGTAGTACTTGGCCATCTTGATGCAGGATATTATGTTGGCCGCTCCGGAGATCCCCACCAGGTCGAGGGAATCCACCAGATCCTCCGGCACTCCCTTCTTCTTGAGGTAGTCCCTTCCGGCTGGCTCGTTGAACAGCCGGATCCAGGCCATGGAGTCCTCGTCGTCCACGTCGATTATCATGTCGGTGTTCTTAACGTTGTGGACCCAGGGCACGTGCTTGTCCCCTATGCCCTCTATCCTGTGGGCTCCCCATCCGTTCCATAGAAGGGTGGGACACTGAAGGGCCTCGGAGGCGGCTATCTTGCTCGCAGGGAAAAGCTCCTTCATGTAGTCGCCGCAGGCTATGGTCCCGGCGGACCCGGTGGTGAAGGCGCAGCCGAAGTAGCGGTCGTCCTTGCCCATCACCTGCTTCAGCATCTCCTCTATGGCGTTTCCCGTCACGACGTAGTGCCAGAGGGGGTTGCCCATCTCGTCGAACTGGTTGAAGATGACCACGTTGTCCCTGGTCTTCCTGAGCTCCCAGGTCTTGTCGAATATCTCCTTGACGTTGCTCTCCGATCCGGGGGTGGCTATTACCTCTCCGGCCACCTTCTTGAGCCAGTCGAAACGCTCGCGGCTCATTCCCTCGGGAAGAATGGCTATGGACTCGCATCCCAGGAGCTGGGCGTTGTAGGCTCCGCCGCGGCAGTAGTTTCCGGTGGAGGGCCAGACCGCCCTTTGGTTCACCGGGTCGAACTGCCCCGTCACGAGCCTGGGGGCGAGACAGCCGAAGGTCGCCCCTACCTTGTGGGCTCCGGTGGGGAACCACTTTCCCACCAGGGCGAAGATCCTGGCCTTGACCCCGGTGAGTGATTCGGGAAGCTCGACGAAGTTGACCCCGTCGTACAGTCCGCCGTCCTTGACCGGCTCGTTCTTCCAGGTTATTCGAAACAGGTTCAGAGGATCCACGTCCCAGAGTCCCACCGAGCCCAGCTTTTCCTTTATCTTGGCCGGGACCTTCGAGGGGTCCTTCATCTCGGCGAAGGTGGGAATTACGATTTCCTTTTCCCTGGCCCTCTCGACGGCGCTTTCGAGCTGTTTCTCGTTTACGGTGAGGTCTATTATGTTATACGACATCTTTAGACACACTCTCCTCATATTTATGTATTTTTATATTACAAAATAAAATTTATTGGATTACGTCTCTACCGTTTCAACACCTTGAGGAACGACTCCATCGACGGATCCACCGATGTAGGTGCCTCCACCGCTTTTCTGGCCGAGGCCGCGTCCTTGAGTCCGTTTCCCGTCACCACTATGGCGACCGTCTCGTCCGATCCCAGCGTTCCCTGGTCCGCCATCTTCCTGAATCCGGCGAAGGACGTCACGCCGGCTGGCTCTCCGAAGACCCCTGTGGCCCGGGCCAGCTCCGTCATGGCCTCCAGTATCTCCTGGTCCGACACGGTCACGGTGGTCCCTCCGCTGGACCTCACGGCGTTCAGCGCCTTGGCCCAGTTCCTGGGAGCGCCAACCGATATGCTGTCCGCCAAGGTATCGGCGGGACCGAAGGTCACCCTATCCGCTCCGGACAGTACCGCGTCGTGGATGGGACAGGCTCCCTCTGCCTGGACGCCGGTTATGGCCGGAATCCGGTCTATCAGGCCGATCCTCTTGAGGTCCAGGAATCCTTTGTAGAGGCTGCTTATTATGCAGCCGTCTCCGACGGAGGTTATAACCCTGTCCGGGACCTTCCATCCCATCTGCTCGGCTATCTCCATGGCGCAGGTCTTCTTTCCCTCCACCAGATATGGGTTAATGGCGCAGTTTCTGTTGTACCAGCCTTCCGAATCTATGGCCTCTATGGCGAGATTGACCGTCTCCTCGTAGTCTCCCCTGACGGAGAACACCCGGGATCCGTAGACCAGAAGCTGGGTTACCTTGGCCTCCGGCGCGGCCTCGGGAACGAATATCACGCTTTTCAGCCCGGAGACAGCCGCGAATCCCGACAGGGAGCTGGCGGCGTTGCCGGTGGAGGCGCAGGCCACCACGTCCCGTCCGAGTTCCTTCGCCATGGCGGTTGCGACGGCGCTTGCCCTGTCCTTGTACGACGCCGTGGGGTTTCTTCCGTCGTCCTTGACCAGAAGGCGACCTACGCCGTATCTCTCGGCCAGGGCCTTGGAATCGTATAGGGGGGTCCACCCCACCTGAAGTGCCGGGACGGCATCGACGTCCGAAACCGGAAGCAGTGAAAGGTAGCGCCACAGGGACCTGTTCGGATCCCTCGCCAGAGACTCTGCGGTCATGGTCTCCCTGATTTCCTCGTAATCGTAGAGAACGTGCATGGTCCCGTCTATGCCGCAGTCGGGACAGGTGGTGAACTCCGGATCGGGATCGTAGATCTTTCCGCAGATGGCGCACTCAAGCTTTACTGCCTTCCCCACCTGGGATCTCCTCCTTTCGAGCAAGAAACTTCTCGGCTATGGAACCGTAGCATTTACAGCCGAGGGCCAGTTGATCCACCTCTATGTACTCGTCCACCACGTGGGCGAGCTCCCTCCTTGAGGGGCCGAAGACCACCGTGGGGACCGACATGTCTCCTCCATATATACATCCGTTGGTTCCGAAACCGGACCTGTTCGAGAGAACCGGTTCCAGCCCCGCCTCGGCGACGCCGTCCAGGACCATTTCTACGAAGGGATGCTCCGCCTCGATCTCCCAGGCCGGAGCGAATCCCTCGGAGCTTATCATCGCTCCGGTGTAGCAGTGTCCGTCGCCTCCGTCCAGAAAGGCCCGAGCCTTCAAGCCCGGGATATCCCTCATGGCGGAGGAAATGGACGCCTCTATATCTCTCATCACGGACTGGGCGGTCTCGCCGGGAAGGATCCTTCTGTCGAAGGTGCCCCTGCAACGGATGGGCATGGTGGTCCTTACGTCCGCCGGATAGGAGTGAAGGCTGGTTAGAGTCATGGTAGCCTCTCCGAAGAAGGGGTCCACCTTTGGAACGTAGTCCTCCTTGAGCCGGGAGACCAGTCGGACCATCATGTCAGCCGAGCTGTTGTCCCCCATGGAGCTGTGTTCCATACGGCCGAAGGTCTCTACCGCTATGGAGGCCCTTCCCCTCTGCCCCCGTTCCACCGTCAGGTCCGACGGCTCTCCGGACACTACCCCGTCGGGCCTCACCCTCTCCGCCACCAGTTTGGAGGCGGCCCTCTCGAAGCTTTCCTGGTGCACCATGGCGGCCATGACTGCCCTGCCGCAGAGTAAATCTCCCCTATCCTGCTTCAGCCAGGCCAGGGCCAGCACCATGGCGGCCAATATGCCCTTCTGATCGGTGGCACCCCGACCGTAGATCCGACCCGATTCGACCCGGCCCCCGAAGGGATAATGGCGCCACTCTCCCGGGTCTCCCGACTCGGCGTGATCCATCTGGGCCTCCAAGAGCAGAGTTGGACCGGGAGAACCGAAGTCCACCGTGCCTATCAGGCTGCCGTAACCGTCGACCTGGACGGAGTCGTAACCCAGGGACACCATGACGGACCGCAAAAAGGCGGCGATCTCGCCCTCCCCTCCGGAGGGGCTGGGATATCTAACCAGCCCCTGACAGAGTTGGACCAGATCGTCCCGTCTGGCTTCGTCCATGGACATCACCTCCTTTTACAGGATACACCGAGCGTTATCAGTATCAATAAAGAAAAGATAATCCAATCCATCAGGTTGTCCTATATATAAAGCGTTCCGATCGAGATTGGAGTATTATTATAGGAAGAACCTATTTCCATCTGAGGAGGGACGACAATGTCGCTACATCAACTTAGGACTTTCTGCACCCTGGTGGAGGAAGGATCCTTCACCAGGACAGCCGAAAGGCTATATCTGTCTCAGCCCTCGGTGAGCCAGCATATCGCGACTCTGGAAAAAGAGTACGACGTCGTCCTCTTCAACAGGAGGGGAAGGAGCCTGTCCCTCACCCCCGAGGGGAACGCCCTCTACACACTGGCGCTGGACGTCCTCCAGAGAGCCGATTCCATCCCGGGAAAATTCAGGGAGATGCAGGCAATGAGATACGGTAAACTGGAGCTCGGGGTGTCCACCTACGTGGGGACGATGGTCCTTCCCTCTCTGGTGGAGGCGTTCAGAAACGAGCATCCCGACGTGGCCATGACTGTACAGACCGGAAACGACCCGGACATACAGGAGATGCTCCGAAGAGGAGAGATAGAGATAGCCATACTGGAGGGGAACGCCAGGACCTTCAACGACAAGGACCTGAAGACCTTCACAATAGGAGAGGACCATATAGTCCTGGTGGCGTCGAAAGACCATCCCCTCGCAACTCTGCCGTCGGTGACCCCCTCCCACCTGAACGAGGAACAGCTTATACTCTACGAGAAGGACTGCTCCCTCTGTCCCTTCGTACAGGAGTATCTGATGGAACAGAGGGTGGGACAACACAGGGGCACCTTCGTCAACAGCAGGGACGTGGCCAGGGCCTTCGTCAAGGCCGGCGTGGGAGTCGCTTTCATAAACCACGGCACGGTTGCGGAGGACCTGAGAAAAGGGGATCTGGTATCCCTATCTATAGAAGGATTGGAGATGAAGAGAATAGACGTGGTATGTTTCTACAGACAGTCTACCGGGTTGAGTTTCGCCGGCTGGGCCTTCAGGAGAATACTGGAAAAGAGGGCGGCGCTATGAATTACTGCACGTCGGATCAGGTTCACGTAACGGTGGAAATCCCCCCTCTGGACGAGAATATCGAGACGAAACTCAGGGTCTATTCGGAAATCCTGGCTCGATGGTCCTCCGACAAGGTCAGGCTAACGGGCCCCAAGGACGAGGATACCATTTGGAAGGACCACGTCAGAGACTCCCTTTTCGCACTGGAGCTCCTGCCCCATTCCGGCAGGGTCGTCGACGTGGGAACGGGAGGCGGGCTTCCGGGGCTCGCCTGGGCAATATGCCGCCCCGACCTGGAGATAACCCTTCTGGACAGCCAGAGCAAGAAAACCGGAGCTCTGGAGTCAATAGTATCCGAGTTGGAGGTAGAGAACGTCTCGGTCATATGGGGACGGTCGGAACAGCTGGCCCTGGAGGAAAGGGAGGTATACGACATGGCGGCGGCAAGAGGGGTCAGCGAGGCCGGCATAGTGGCAGAGTACCTCTCCCCCCTCGTGAAGTTAGGGGGCACCGCTCTGTCCATAAAAGGTCCGGGATATCGGGAGGAGCTGGCAAAGATAAAGGGACGGTGGGATCTTTTGGGGCTGGACTATCCCAGGATATTCGACTACGTAAACGGAGAACGTCAGGGATTCCTGTTGGCGTTCCGAAAGAAATCCCACTGTCCGGAGGTCTACCCTAGACGGCCGGGCAAGGCGGAGAAAAAACCCTGGTGGGAGGCGAAGAGATGATCACCATAGCCGTGACGAACCAAAAAGGCGGAGTAGGAAAAACGACCTGTTGCGTCAACCTGTCGGCGGAGCTGGGAAGGCTGGGACATAGGGTACTGGTGGTTGACACCGATCCCCAGGGCAACTGCTCCAGCGGATTGGGACACGACAAGGGGGACTCCCCCAAGAGCCTCTACGACATACTTATCGACGACTCCGAGGTACAGGACGTCGTCGTGGAGACCCCATGGGAAGGGGTCTCCCTGGTCCCAGCCAACATAAACCTGGCCGGAGCGGAGGTAGAGCTTTCCTCCGCCATAAGCAGGGAGTCCAGGCTGAAGGGGGCTTTATCCACGGTGGACGACCTTTACGACATAGCCATAGTGGACTGCCCACCGTCCTTGGGGCTTCTTACCGTCAACGCCCTGGTCGCGGCAAAACGGCTATTGATCCCCATTCAGTGCGAGTACTACGCCCTGGAGGGAGTCGGCCAGCTGGCCAGGACGGTGGACCTGGTAAGACAGTACCTGAATCCAAACCTCAACATGGACGGGGTCGTGCTTACCATGTTCGACAGCAGGACCAGATTGGCCAACGACGTCGTAACTGAGGTAAGGGAGGGATTCGGCAATGCCGCTTTCGAGACCCTGATACCCCGAAACGTCACCCTGTCGGAGGCGCCCAGTTACGGCAAACCCATAAGCTACTATCAGGAAAACTGCAAAGGAGCCCTGGCCTACAGGGATCTGGCAAGAGAGGTGGAAGGCCGATGGCTCAAAGAAGATCTTTAGGCAAGGGACTGGACGCCCTGCTCCCCAAGGACGTGACCCCTTCGATACCCAAGACCCTCCCGGTCAAGGAGCTCAAACCCAACCCGGATCAACCGAGAAAGGACTTCGACGAAGAAGGCATAGGGGAACTGGCCGCTTCCATAAAGGTACACGGCATCCTTCAACCTCTGCTGGTCACGAAAAAAGACGGCGGATACATGATAGTCGCAGGAGAAAGACGATGGAGGGCCGCCAGAGAGGCCGGGATCAAGGACGTGCCGGTTCACATGTTCGACGGAGACGACGGAGCCATACTGGAGGTCTCCCTGGTGGAGAACGTACAGAGAGAGGATCTGTCGCCGGTCGAGGTAGCCATGTCCCTCAAGGAACTGATGGATCGTTTCTCCCTGTCTCAGGACAATCTGGCGGAGAAGGTGGGTTGGAGCCGTCCGGCGGTGGCGAACAAGCTCAGACTGTTGAAACTTCCGACGGAGGTATTGAGACTGATATCCGAGGGCACCCTATCGGAGAGACACGGGAGAGCGCTCCTGTCCCTGGACTCCAGCGAGTCGATGATAAAGATGGGAGACACCGCGGCGGAAAAAGACTGGACCGTTCGGGAACTGGAAAAAAAGGTCGCCGAAGCCACTAAAGACCTCCCCAAGGAAAAACGGATAAAAAGAGTCCCTTCCTGGGGAGAAAGCCTCTCTCGACACGACGTCGGGGTATCCATGACGGGAAGAGGAAGAAAGATGAAACTCATCCTCTCGGGACTGAACAGAGACCAGATAGAGAGGATAGGCGATATACTCTCCCGCGAAAGCGACCGTTTATTTCCCGGGAAATAAAGGAGGCCCTTCTCCATGAGACAGAAAATAGACCTAAGCGACCTGGTCGTCTTCGGCAAGATAGTCTCTCTGGCGTTGTTGTTCGGAGGATACGTGCTCATGGGCCTCTATTTGGGGAGATATCTACTGAGACAGGGCTACCCCGACTGGACTCTGTCCGCCTGCACGATCGGGGGGACCTTTGTCGGCATCCTCCACGGGATCTACGGCGTAAGGGATGTACTGAACAAGAGAGACGGGAAAAAGGGCTAGATATTTCCCGGGAAATATCCGGCGATCAGGAGGACCTACTATTATGAAGAAGATATTCGCACCCTGGCGTGCCGCCTATATCCAGAGCGGAGAAAAACCCTCGGGATGTATATTCTGCGTTTTTCCGGCACAGGAAGACGACGAGGAGAACCTTATCCTCTTTAGAGGGGAAAGCTGCTTCGTCATACTTAACAGATACCCATACAACTCTGGGCATTTAATGGTGGTCCCGTACAGGCATACCTCCGAATACGGATCCCTGGACCCCATGGAGGTGGCGGAGATGCACCGTCTTACCTCCACCTCCATGGACGTGATAAAGAGGACGATGAACCCCGAGGGATTCAACCTGGGCATAAACATAGGCAAGGTAGCCGGTGCGGGGGTCGCCGATCACGTACATATGCACGTGGTTCCGAGGTGGAACGGGGACACCAACTTCATGCCGGTGATGGGAGACGTAAGGGTGGTCCCCCAATCGCTGGAGGAGACATACAGGATATTCAAAGAAGCATGGCCCGATTAGAGGACAGATACGTCAGGATAATAAAGGAAGGACGGTTCTCCCTGAAGGAGAGGAGATCGGAGTTCATAGCTACGGCGGTGCCGGCCGATACGGTGGAGGAAGCCAAGGAGGCCATAGAGTCTATATCGAAGAAGTACTCCGACGCGAGACATAACTGCTGGGCCTACAGGGTCGGATTTCCAAAAACGACGGAACATTGCTCCGACGACGGCGAACCCTCGGGGTCGGCTGGACGTCCTATACTGGGGGCGGTAGTAAAGGCGGACCTCTACGATCTGGCCATAGTGGTGACCAGATATTTCGGCGGGGTGAAGCTGGGGGTCAGAGGACTGATAGACGCCTACTCCGCCTCCGCTCAGGGAGTTCTGGAGACCTGTCCCAGAGAGGAGAGGACCGTCACCGAACCTCTAGGTTTCACCGTCGGATACGAGGGCTACGGAGACTGTCTCCACCATCTGACAGCTCTGGGAATACCGGAGGAAAACGTGGCGCCGTCCTTCGGGGAGAAGGTCTCGGTAAAGGTGGAAATCCCCATCTCCCTGCTGGGTAGGGCGGAAGAGACCATGGAGGACCTCAGACTCAGAGGGATAATAGAGGGATGGGAGAGCCTTTGAGGTCCTCCCATCCCTTTTTAGGACACCTCTAAAAACGCACTTCCGAGTTTCCTCGGAGAGGTCATTTCGGCTCCGCCCTGTCTCGCCCGAACGTATTCCCGACCTGCCTGTTTCGTACGAATCGCCTCGGAGGGCACGTCCTGTGCCCCCTCGGCTTGGGGCGACGTCCTGTCGCCCCATCCGTACTACACGACGGCCGGTCGGGAATACGGGCTCGAACGGGCTCTGCCGAAACGACCTCTCCGAGGAGTGTTTTTTTATAGATGCCTTTAGTCAAATAAGATCAAGATCTTCGTCGCCCTGTATTTCCCAAAAATCAGGCCTTGAAGTCTCCCCATCTGCCGTATCTGACCACGGAGCTGTCGACTCCCTCTCTGGCCGGAACGGACTCGGCACCGTAGCCGAAGACCCCTATTCCCTGGACCTCCACATGGGAGGGAACCTCCAGAACCGACCGGACCTGTCCTTCCTTGGGATCCCTTCTATAGACCCCGAACCAGAAGGAAGCGAGATCGAGCGAGGTGGCCTCTATAAGCATGTTTTCCAGGGCTGCGGAGCAGTCCTCCAGCCATCCCAGGCTTCCATCGGGATAATCGGACAGATCGGCACAGACCGCCACGGCGAAATCGCACTCCTTGAAGGGCTTGCCCTGAGACAGGACGTTTCCGAGATCGTCCAGTATCTCCCTGTCGTCCAGCACCAGGAACCTGAAGGGCCTCAAATTTTTCGCGCTGGGTGCCGAGGTTGCGGCTGCTATCACCGCATCCTTCTTCCAGCTTTCGACCGGCTTATCCCTGTCGAAAGCCCTGACGCTTCTGCGAGACAGCATCACTTTAAGCATATTCATGAATATCACGTCCTTTCGATATCATTTTCCAGGAAAGGAGGTCTCGAAGCAATGACACACGACAACGAGGGGATTTCCCTTAGAAAGATAGGCTCCACCGACCTTCTCTACCTTCTGGACGAAATATCCGGCCGAACAGATCAGGCCTCCATGGCTCTAACCGAAACAGTGAGGGAGGAACTTAAACGTAGAGACGGAATAGGATTGAACAATAGAAAAACATAAAATCAAACAAAACGAGTTTCACTTATCTTTCTTTTTCTCTTTCTATTGCATTCGCCAAAAGGAGATGTATAATCCGAGCTGTAAAAGATCCTAAATACGTCTCCAAAAGAGGTGTTTTCTGTGAATATGTTCAAGGCTATGTTTTTGATATTCGCGTTGTTCTCTCTCTGTGCTATAGCCCCAGGCTGGGTAGGTGCGGTGGACTCCCGAGAGTTTCAGTCGATCCATAAACTTGCGAAACAGGGAGATTCGGAGGCTCAGAGGGTACTTGGAGAGGCCTATTCCGCCGGTTATCTGGTCACCGCCGACAGGGATCAGGCTCTCAAGTGGCTGAGCCTATCGGCCTATCAGGGCAACGCTACCGCTCAGATGAGTCTGGCCTCTCTCTACGCCAAAATGGGGCAAAAGGATAAGGCGGAGCATTGGCTGGAGACAGCGAAGAGAAACGGCTGCATAGGTGCGGCCAGATCGATATCGGAGATGGGGCTCAACAGCCTGTAGTTTCCTAAAAAACCGGGATGTTTCCCGGGAAACACGACGAAGGAGGGGACCCAGTTTTGGGTCCCTTCCTTCGTCGTTTGTGACGGAAATCTCTAAAGGTCATATCTAAAAACGCTACTTCTCGGAGAGGTCGTTTCGGTGGAGCCCGTTCGAGCCAGTCTTTTAGGCCTGCCGCAGTGTGGTTTCAGCCTATCTCTTCCAAGTACCGGGGAAAAAGAGCATCACTACCGTGAATATCTCTAGCCTGCCGAGCAGCATACACAGAGAGAGGAGCCATTTGCCCGGAGCGCAGATCCAGTGATAGTTTTGGGTGGGACCTACCATTCCCAGACCGGGGCCGATGTTGCCGAGTGTGGCTGCTACGCTGGATATAGCCGCCGTAAGGTCCAACCCCATGGCGGCCATGGCAAGGGTCGCCAGAGCGAAGAGCACGATGTAGAGGATAAAGAAGGCCGTAACCGAGGTTATGACGTCGTCCCTGAGCACCGTTCCGTTGAGCCGGATCTTTATCACCTGTCTGGGATGAAGAAGCCTCTTTATCTCCATGCCCACCCTCCGCAGGATGACCATTATCCTGACGTTCTTCATCCCACCTCCGGTGGAACCGGCACAGCCCCCTACGAACATCAGAAGGAGCAGAAGAAACCGACAGTATTGGGGCCACAGGTCGAAGTCCGCCGTGGCATAACCGGTTGTGGTTACTATGCTGACCACCTGAAAGGCCGCTTCCCTCAGAGCCCTCTCCGCCGAGGCGTATCCTCCGAAGACCAGAAGAGAGAGGGTTATCGTAACGGTGGAAAACAGAATTACCTTGGTGTAGAACCGAAATTCCTCGTCCCTCCAGAGGCTGAGGGGCTTCCCTCTAAGAGCCATGTAGTGCAGAGTGAAGTTAGCCCCGGCCAGGAACATAAAAATCGTTATGACCCAGTCGAAATAGGGGTTCCCGTACTGTCCGATGCTGCCGTTGAGTGGGGAAAATCCCCCAGTCGCCATGGTACCGAAGGTGTGGGTCAGGGATTCGAACAGATCCATTCCACCGGCCGCCAGGGCCAGCACCTCGGCGCCGGACAGAAGGACGTAGACCCCCCAGAGAAGCACGGCCGTCTGCTGAACCCTGGGGGTGAGCTTCTCCGGGGTGGGACCGGGAACCTCTGCCTTGAAGAGCTGCATTCCCCCTACCCCGATAAAGGGAAGGATGGCCAGGCTCAAAACTATGATCCCCATTCCACCTAACCAATGGGTCAGACTGCGCCAAAACAGGATCCCCCTGGGATTTGACTGTATATCGGTCAAAATGGACGCTCCCGTGGTGGTGAAACCCGACATGGCCTCGAAGAAACCGTCCGTGTAGGTATCAACCGACCCGGCGAAGTAGAAGGGCAAGGCTCCTACTGCCGAGGCCAAAACCCAGGAAAGGGTGACCACGGCGAAGGCCTCCCTTATTCCCAGCTCCTGGTAGTCCTCTCCTCTTCCCGCCAGGTAGAGAGCCGCTCCCGATATAAATCCTACAGCTATGGCGGCCAGAAACGCCCTGATGTCGTTGGAACCGTCCTTCAGGCTCCAGTAGAGAGGCCAGGTCATGGAGAGGGATACTATGGCGCAGAGCAGGCCAAGCACCCTGGATACCAGACCGAATCTCATCCCTGTATCCCCAAAATCCTGAGAGCCCTGGGCAGAAGATCCCCCGTGGCGAAGATGGAGACCGTGTCGTCTTCTTTTATGACCATGTCCCCTCTGGGAAGTATGATGTTCCCCTTCCTGTTGACCATGGCGAAGAGGACCCCCTTGGGAAGTCCCACTTCCATCAGCTTCTTGCCCACCACCGGGCTGTCCTCCGGTATCGTAACCTCCAGCATCTCCGCTCCTATCCTGTCTATGAGGGACAAAGACCCCGCCGTCTCCGGATACCTGACGTGGCGGAGTATCAAGGAGGCCAGGGATTCGTTGGGGTTCACCACCGAGTCTATGGGCATGTCCTCGGCCAGCCTGGAGTAAAGCTCCTTATGGACCACCGCAACGGTCTTTCTGGCCTTCATACTATCGGCCAGAACGGTCAGAATCATGTTGAGCTCGTCCGAGTCGGTGGTGGCTACGAAACCGTCGATGTCCTCTATTCCCTCGTGAAGGAGCAGTCTCTCGTCCGTTCCGTCTCCGAAAAGGACCGTGACCTTTGGCATCTCCTCCGCCAGCTTGTCGCACTTCTCCCTGTTCTTGTCCAATATCTTTACGTCTATGCCGGGATATCTCCTGACCAGCCTCCTGGCCAGATGGGCTCCAAGTTTTCCTCCTCCTACTATCATCACCCTGCGGAGTCCCTTGCCGCTGGAGGGATGGAACAGCTCCTGAAGATGAAACACCCTGTCCTTGAAGGAGACCATGAAACACAGATCCCCCTCCATTGCCACCCAGTCGCCGGAGGGGACGAATCCCTTGTTTCCCCTCTCGACGTAAACCATAACGGCGGAGAGATTAGGGTACTCCTGTCCCACCTCGCTGAGGGTCATCCCAACTATGGGAGAGTCGGATCCGACCCTGAAGGCATAGGACCCGGCCTTTCCGTCGAACAGCTCCGTGGCGTGAACCGCGGCGCTGACCGCCAGAAGATCGTCTATATCCCTGGCGACGGACCTCTCCGGAGAGTTCATGACGTCTATGCCGAGGAATGTGGCCCATTGGGGAGTATCGGTATACTCCATACCTCTGGCCCTGGAGATGACCCTCTTGACGCCGCATCTCTTGCCCACCCAGCAGGCCATTATGTTTACCTCGTCCCTGTCGGTACAGGCCACGAGAAAATCTACGTCGCATCCGGCCTTTATTCCGGCCTGTTCCAAAACCGGTGGACGGGATCCGTTGCCTATAACCACCGACACGTCAAGCTCGTTCTCCACCTTGGATCCGACCTCGATATCTCTCTCCACGACGACTATATCGTGTCCCTCCAACGACAGGCTTCTCGCTATGGAATAGCCCACGTTTCCGGCTCCAACTATCACTACTTTCATGACGGCCTCCAAGACAAACGTTTTATAGAACAACCTATCACACAACGTATGTCACTTTATAGTAGGGGTGGAAAAAAAGCAAACCCGGCGGATATCCACCGGGTTTGCCGTCATAACCGTCTATCCCTCACTCATCTATCCACCAGTCGACTCAGCTGGCTCAGGGTGGAATCCACATCCTCCTCGGTGTTGAAATAGCCGACGCTCAACCTCAAAGCTCCCTGTGGAAAACTCCCCAAGGTCTTATGGGCGAGAGGGGCGCAGTGAAGTCCAGGTCTGGTCTCTATCCCCAGATCGGCCAGTTCCCCCGCCAGGGTTCCATTGTCCACACAATCGAAGTTGACGGCGAACACCGGAAGCCTGCTTTCCATATCGGAAGGACCGTGAAACTTTATCCCCTTAATGTGGACAAGTCCCTTGAGAAGCCTCTCTCCGAGCTCCATTTCCCTGCTGTGGATAGCGTCTATCCCAGTCTTCTCTATCCACCTAACTGCGGCCAGAAGCCCGGCTATGGCAGGTAGGTTGGGGGTTCCCGCCTCGAATTTATCGGGCATCCTCGTTGGCTGATACTCCTCGTCGGAAAAGCTTCCTGTGCCTCCCTCAACGAAGGGGGAGCATTTTTCGGCGAAGGAGGGCTCCCAGACTATGCCCCCTATCCCCTGAGGCCCCATCAGTCCCTTGTGGCCGGTGAAACACAGGGCGGAGAGACTCAGATCGGACGCCGATATGTGGATAACTCCTGCGGTCTGGGCCGTATCGAGGACGAAGGGAATGCCTTTGTCTCTACATATGTCCCCAACCGACTTAACGTCCTGTATAACCCCACATAGGTTGCTTCCATGGGCCATTACCACTAGATCTATGGTCTTGCTTTCGATCAACAGCTCCAGAGACCTTGGATCCAGCCTTCCTCGATCATCGCATTCAATTATTTCCAAATTAACCCCGTTTTTTTCCAGAGCCCTAAGAGGACGGACCACGGCGTTATGCTCCATCGATGTAGTAGCCACTGTCATACCCGGACGCAGATATCCCTTCAGGACTATGTTCAACGATTCGGTTACGTTTGACGTGAAGGTGACGTATCTGGGATCGCCGTCACGATATCCACAAAACAGGTCCGCCAGAGCCTCTCTGCACTCCATGACCATGTCCAGAGTATCCACATCCCTCTTAGCCGCAGCCCCTCTGGCCAGGTTGGCTCCTCTGCCTGTCATGAAATCGAAAACCGCTCTGGGAACGCACTCCGGCTTGGGCCAACTTGTGGCGGCGTTGTTCACATATACGGACATAATGATACCTCTTCTCATAATAAGTATTACTATATATTATTCACAAAAAAGAGCTCCTGTAAAGGGATTACATCAACCGTCCACTATGCACATGAAACCCCGGTCCTGTTGTATCATAGGGTGCTTGTGCTCCGGATTTGAGAAAACAGTTTATCCACCAAAGTGGACAACCTGTGGATAAACCACAAAGCCTCATGGGATGTGGATCTGGAAGCTTGGTCAAATTGAGTGGATAACTATCCACAATCCGTAACGCCACTGAAACAGCCACTTCTCTTTTTTCACAGGCTGTTGTAGGATAACTGTGGATATGTGGATAACTTTTGTGGACGAAAATATTACCCTTCAGAGGTGAATTTTGTGAAAGACGTGGAAAAACTATGGCAAGACATCGTCGCGGCATCTACGCCTAAACTTCCGGACGGAACGGTAGACGTGTGGCTGAAGACCTGCGTCCCCCTCTCCATAGAGGACGAGGTTCTTTTGCTGGACGTAGCCAACGATTTTATAAAGGTGCAGATCCAGAACCGCTTCCAGAAAATACTGGAGGATACAATGAGGGATCTCGGTTACGGAGACGGACTTAAACTGAACGTAGGAACAGGAGAAAACAGAAAGGAACAGGAGAGGGCCGAGAAGACAATAAAACCCGAATCGCATGGAAAGGTCAACGGACTCAACCCCAACTACCTGTTTTCCTCCTTCGTCGTCGGCAAATCCAACAGGCTGGCCCACGCCGCTAGTCTGGCAGTCGCCGAGAGCCCTGGAGCCGCCTACAACCCCCTGTTTATATGGGGAGGGGTAGGACTAGGGAAGACCCATCTTATGCACGCTATAGGGCACCATGCCCTTCAAAACGACAGGAATCTCAAGGTAGGCTACGTCAGCTCGGAGAAGTTCACCAACGAGCTCATAACCAGCATAAAAAACAACAGAACCGCCGAGTTCAGGGCCAGATACAGGACCATGGACCTCCTGCTGATAGACGACATACAGTTTCTCGCAGGGAAGGAAAGCACCCAGGAGGAGTTTTTCCACACATTCAACAGCCTCCACGACGGTAAGAAACAGATAGTACTGAGCTCGGACAGACCTCCCAAGGACATAAAGTCCATAGAGGACAGGTTGGTCAGCCGTTTCGAATGGGGTCTGGTGACGGACATACAGTCGCCGGACTACGAGACCAGGATAGCCATACTCACTAAGAAGGCAGAGTTCAGAAATTACCCCATGCCGGAGGACGTAATAAACTACCTGGCCCAGAACGTACCGAGCAACATAAGGGAGCTTGAGGGGGCCCTCAACAGGGTTATAGCCTGTGCGGAGCTCAACAGCGAGCCGGTCACGGTGGAAAACACCTCGGAATGGCTCAAGGACATAGTGAGACATACCTCCAAGGGACCGGTCAGCATAGACCTTATACAGCAGATCGTCGCGGAGGAATGCTCCTTCACGGTGGAGGATCTCACCAGCAGCAAGAGGACCTCGGAGATAGCCCTGGCGAGACAGATAGCCATGTTCATATGCAGAAAACACACGGAGAGCAGCCTTCAACAGATAGGATCGGCCTTCAACAAGAAGGACCATACTACGGTTCTCCACGCCCAGAAGAAGATAGAGCAACTTTTACAGGACAACGCCAGAGTGAAGGGAATTGTGGATAACATCGAGTCTAAGCTGTGAAATCACAGTGGGACTCCATGTGGATAACTCGACCTTTCCGCTTATTCACAAAAATCCTGTGGATAATGTGAATAACGATCCTCCGATCCGACACAGACTTATCCACAGTGGACAACTCACGGCGACAAGGGATCGAGAGGGATATCCACTTATACACAGCCTATACTACGACGACTGCTTATAACTAAATAATAAAGACCATAGAAGAACACAGAGGGAGGACTATCCACGATGAGACTCACCATAGACAAAACCGCCTTTATGAAGAGCTGGAACGTAGCGGAAAGGGTCGCGGCACAGAAGAGCACCCTTAGCGTGTTGTCCGGAATACTCTGTACTGCTGAAAATGGAAACGTAACTCTACAGGCAACGGATCTTAAGACATCCGTCAAGGTCAAGTCGGAAGGGATCACGGTAGACGAACCGGGAAAGGCCGTCCTTCCCGTAAAGGTCGTCGGAGAGCTCTTCAAGAAGGCTCCCACTTCCATATTTACGGTCGAGGTGGCGGAGGGAGGAACCGGAACCCTACTCTCCGGTAGAAACAGATACCGTTTCACCACCTATCCCGCCGACGACTTTCCTCCTCTCCCCTCTCCGGAGGGAGCCTCTTCCTTCTGCGTACTGGGAAAGAGCGAGCTGCACAGGATCCTGGACGAGGGAGGCATAGCCGGAAGCATGGGGGAGGAATTCCCCAAATACCTTGGAGCGGAGCTCCTTCAGGTCAAATCCGGAGAATGCCACTGCGTGTCCACCGACGGCAGAAGGCTCTCTCTGTCCAAGGCCTACGTCGACAAGGAAAGCCCGGAACAGGATATGTTGCTGCCTCTGGCGTCGGTGAGGGAATTTCTGAGGATACTCTCCGGTCTTGGGGAGGAGCTTCAGGTGAACGTATCGGTAGACGGCGCTCTGGGCTATTTCCGACTGGACTCTCTGGAGTTCTCGGTGAGAAGGGTGGATTCGTCCTTTCCCAACTACGAGAGGATACTGAGCCCCAACACCACCACCACGTTGGACGTCGATAGATCCCAGTTCATATCTGCTCTGGAGAGGGTCGACGTGGTGGTCAGGGACCACAGTCGGATGGTCGTCCTGATACTGTCGCCCGGAGGGGACCTGAAACTCTCGGGAAGGGCCCCTGAGATAGGCGAGGCCACCGAGATAGTGGACGGAATGATAAAGGGCGAGTCCCTCAAGGTAGCCTTCAACGTCGGCTTTCTCATAGACGGACTGAAGGCCTTCCACGGAGACAAGGTATCCCTCTCCTTCAACGGCCAAGAGGGGCAGATGATGATGCTCAGGCCCAACGAAAGCGATTTTCTCTACATGCTTATGCCCATAAAGCTCAAGAGCGCCGACCTGGACGGTCTGGACGACGGCGGAGACGACCTATAGGACATCGTGTTCTTCTCCGAGAGCGGAACCAGAAACTTCAGAAACCTCGAGACCGGAAGGATAAAGTGGGATAAAAAGCTCAACCTCCTGATAGGTCCAAACGGAGCGGGCAAGACCAATATTCTCGAAAGCCTTCACATTCTCACGGGATGGGGACCGTTCAAGTCTCTAAGGAAATCGCCTCTTCTGAACTGGGATTCCGACGAGTCCAGGGGATTCCTGGAGGGGACCTTCGGAGGCGAAGAGGACGTCCTGGTGCAGTCCTCGGTCACGTCCCGATGCGCCATGAAATGTGACGGAAAAAGGAGTAACTGCGCCTCCATAAGGTTCAGGGTTCCGGCTCTGGCCTTTCTGCCGGGGGACCTGGCACTCATAGAAGGAGGTCCGTCGGTCAGGAGGAGGTTTCTGGACGTCCTCTGCGCACTTCTATACCCGGTCTACGCCCTGAAACTTACAGAGTACAGACGGGCGGTCAGACACAAGAGGGCTCTTCTGTCCGAGGGCAAAAACACCGAGCTTATCGACTCGGTAATGGCTCCTATGGCGGAGTGGATATGGACCTGCAGGGAAAAGGCCTCCCTGGCCGTGACCATGGGACTGGACAGCTTCTCCGACCTTCTTCCGGGACCGATAGATCTGGCCCTTTCGAGAGGGGGCGTGGATCTTTCCAGAAACCCTTCCGGCGGATATGTAGAGGGAGTCCGGTCCAGAAGACGGTCCGAGATCGGCTCGGGACGGCCTCTGGTGGGGCCTCATAGGGACGATCTGACGATAGAGGCCTCCGGTATGGAGGCGTCTTCCAGATTCAGCAGAGGTCAGAGAAGACGGACCTCTCTGGCTATGGTGATGGCGGCGGGATGGGCCGTGGAGAGAAAGCTGCGGCGGTCTCCCATATTGCTGCTGGACGAGGTGGCCTCGGAGCTGGATCGATCCGGCAGGGACATAACGGTAGAGACCCTGGTCTCCTCTGGGTGGCAGATATTCGCAGCCACGGCCGAGGACGACCTTATTAGCTGGCCCGGATCTCTATGGACCGTGAGGGAAGGGCGTATAACCAGACGGGAGGAATGAAAATTTGAGATTGAGGTATATAAAGGCTCTGACAGCTACGATAATCACCCTGACTTTAACTACACCGGCTTTCTGCGCCGTCGAATCGGTCTGGGGAATTCCGGCGGGATCGGCCTTCGATACGGTATCGTCCGCTCTGTCCGACAGGGGATGTTCTATGATCCTGGACCAGTCGTCTCTAGACTTCGGCCGGGCCAGGGAGGTCCTATACAGAGGAGACTTCTTCGGCAGGCCCTGCATGGTCCGGGTATATTTCGAGGGCGGAAAGATGAAGACCTTCCGTCTCTGTTTCCTTAATAAAGACGTTCTGACGAGCGGAGACGCCGATGGCGCCATGTTTGGGAACTACTCGGATCTGACCCTCAAACTTCGTTCTAAATACGGCTACGATAGGGAGATAGTATCCCACGGAGGAGGGGAGACCCAGACCTGGAACGTCGACGGAACCAGGATAGTCCTCGCCTGCGACGGGCGATCCGTCTCGGGTCACACCACCACCCTGACCTATCTTTTCGAGGAGGACGGATCGGTCAAACCATGACGAATAAAGTATACGACGTGATAGTTGTCGGAGCGGGCCACGCCGGATGCGAGGCCGCCTTGGTAGCCGCCAGAATGGGCCACGACACGCTCCTTTTGAACCTGTATCTGGACAACATAGCCCTGATGCCGTGCAATCCCTCCATAGGCGGCCCTGCAAAGGGACATCTGGTCAGGGAGATATCCGCTCTGGGAGGGGAACAGGCCAGGGCGACGGATCGCTCGGCCTTGATGATGAGATGGCTCAACACCTCCAAGGGACCTGCCGTAAGGGCCCTCAGGGCCCAGTGCGACCTCCACGATTACCACTGGCACTACCGCGAGGTGATAGAGAGCTGTCCCCGTCTGGAGCTGCATCAGGACACGGTGGTCGGTCTGATAGTCGAGGGGGATCAGGTCAAGGGAGTCGAGACTCTGTACGGCCTCTCATACCACGCCAGATCGGTGATACTGACCACAGGGACATATCTGGACGGAAGGGTCCACATAGGCACGGTCAACTTCTCGTCAGGGCCTCTGGGACAGATTCCGGCCCACGGACTGGGCGAGAACCTCTTGAAGCTGGGATTCCGCATGGGAAGGCTCAAGACCGGCACCACCCCCAGGGTCCACTCGGACTCCATCGACTGGAGCGAACTCCAGATCCAGGAGGGCGAGGAGGAGCCTCAGTCCATGGACCTGTGGGACGAGCCGGAGGTATATCGCCACATAACCTGCGGCGTAGGAAAGACCAACCTGGACACCCACAGGATAATAACGGAGAACCTGGACAGGTCGCCGGTGAGCTCCGGAACCATAACGGGAACCGGACCGAGATACTGTCCCTCCATAGAGTCCAAGGTTATGCAGTTTCCCGATAAGGAAAGTCACACCGTATTCTTCGAGCCGGTAGCTCGGGGATCCAAGGAGATATACCTTCAGAACTTCTCCACCAGCCTGCCCTACGACGTCCAGATAGAGATGACCAGAACCCTTCCGGGATGCAGGGAGGCCAGGATAATGAGGGCCGGCTACGCCATAGAGTACGACTATATGGACCCGACCCAGCTCGCTCCCTGGCTGGAGACAAAGGCTATAAAGGGTCTCTTCTGCGCCGGACAGATAAACGGCACCTCCGGCTACGAGGAGGCCGCTGCCCAGGGTCTTATGGCCGGTATAAACGCCGTTCTCAGGCTCAGGGGGGAGCCCTACTTAGTATTGGGCCGCCACGAGGCCTATATAGGGGTCCTGATAGACGATCTTGTCACCAAAGGTACCAGAGAGCCTTATCGTATGTTGACCAGCCGCTGCGAACACAGGCTGCTCATGAGACACGACAACGCCGACAGAAGACTCTCCGGCATAGGTAGAAAACTAGGTCTTCTGGACGACGGCAGATGGGAGATACTGGTCGAACGGTGGCGGAATACGGATCGAGAGATAAAAAGACTGGGATCCACGAGGATAAAGCCGTCGGAGGAGATAAACTCCGATCTTGCCTCCATAGGAGAGGCCCCTATGGACAGGTCCCTCACGGGAGCGGAGCTCCTGAAACGCCCCGGCGTCGATTACGACTTCCTGTCTCGACATATACCCTCCGGAGAGGATCTGGAGGGACACATACGTCGGAGGGTGGAGGTCGAGATCAAATACGCCGGTTACGTAGCGAGACAGGAGAGATCCGTTAAGAAGTTCGAGAGGATGGAGGCGTTGACCATTCCTGACGATTTCGACTACAGATCGATGAAGGGCATGTTGGCAGAGAGCCTGGAAAAACTCGAGAGGATCCGTCCTAAGACCCTGGGACAGGCCAGACGCATATCCGGGGTAACCCCTACGGACCTGCAGCTTCTGTCCCTGGCCCTGTCGGTCAGGAGACGGAGAGATGGCGCGGCGTAGATCCCGTCCCGAGCTTCTGAGGGGCCTGCTCTCCGGCAGGCTTCCTCCGGGGTTGTCCACGGCACTGTCCATATCGGAGGTGGACAAGGAGTGGTCCTCCATAGTTGGGTCCGTCCTTGGTCGTAAGAGCAGACCGGTAAGTCTGGACAGAGGGACCTTGGTGGTGGCCTGCGAGAGTCCCGGGGTGGCCAAGATGATATCGATGAAGGCAGGTACGGTGGCCTCCTCGGTGGAGAAAAGATGGCGTTTGGGGGTAAAGTCGGTGAGAGCCGTGGTTGCCAGGATAGAGGCCAAGAGGGATATTCCCGAGTCGAAGCCTGCCAGGATAATACCCTCGGAGAGATCGGTGAAGGCATGCCTCAGCTACACGTCCGATAAGATAGACAGAGAGGACGTGGCAGAGGCTCTGGCCAGACTGATGGCCACGTATATGAAGCGTTTTCCCGAAAAGGAGGAATGAAGTCGTGATGCGTTTTATTTTCTCCCTTTTTATGCTGTTTTTCCTATCCTCATCATCTGTATCCTTCGCTTATCAGGGGGATTACGGAGATAGGTTCGACGATATGGTGGAGTCCATGCTTTTCAGAGACTCCGCCATGGAGACTGCCGAGGCTATCAGGGATAAACTCGTATCAGAGGCTCCCGAAATGGACGAAATCGGTCTTTGGAGGCTACTTTGGACCGGCGACGAAAGGAGCCGATGTTCCGCGGCCATGGCGATAATAGACAGAATTTTCCCGGAGGGAGATCCGTCCAGATGGGAGGATATATCTGGTTTCGTGCTGCCACAGGAGATCCCCCGTGTGCTGATAGCGCTGGACGGATTTTACGTCGCCCTGACCTGTCTGGCCCATATGGAGGACGGAATGGGACTGGCAGGGCTGCTTCTGGAGTTGATGGCTGACTCTCCCAGAGGAAGATATCTTTACATAGTCAACCCACCGGAGGAGATGGCTCCTGTAATAGAGAAAGTAGCTTCCTCCGTAGGCCTCATAGGCGACTGGAGTCCTTTAAGGACCTGGGGGCATCTACCAACGGCTTCGCCTGTCAGAGGCTATATTTCCTCCAACAGGGCCCTGTCCGAGGAAATGCAGTTTCTCGATAACTGGGGAACCCCTAGATCCAACGGACCGTATTGCTGGGACCGTGTAAAGGGAAAAATCTACAGGATCAAGGATCCGGACGATCCTTTCTGGATAATAGGAGGTAAATAGACATGTTTCCCGGGAAACATGAGGATAGAAGGTTCAAGACGGCTCATTTCGAGGCGATCTGTTCACTGGCTCTAACCGCTCTTTATTTTTTATGGTGGTACGGTTTCGCCTACCACGGTACCGATTCCGGGCCGGAAGGCTACCATTATTTCATGGGGCTTCCTGGGTGGTTTTTCTTCAGCTGCGTGTTGGGGCCCTTCCTCTTTTGCTTCATAGCCTGGGCCATGGTGAACCTCCTGTTCAAGGAAGTCAGCCTCGCTCCGAAGGAGGAAGACGATGGAAGGGGTTAACGTATCCGTAGTGATCCCCGTAGCCCTCTATTTGATAGGAATATACGCGATGGCGGTCTACTGCAACAGGAGGCTGTCGAGCTCGGATAACTTCATGGAGGAGTACTTTATAGGAAGTCGCGGCATGGGAGGCTTCGTCCTGGCCATGACGCTGGTGGCTACCTACACCAGCGCCAGCAGTTTCATAGGAGGTCCGGGAGTTGCCTATAAAATGGGGCTCGGATGGGTCCTCTTAGCCATGATCCAGGTCCCTACGGCCTGGCTGACACTGGGAGTCCTGGGGAAGAAGTTCGCCATAGTGGCCAGGAGGATAGGGGCTGTGACGGTCAACGACCTTCTCAGGGCCAGATACGAGAGTCCCGCTGTGGTCATAGCCGGATCGGTCAGTCTGCTGGCTTTCTTCGTGGCAGCCATGACCGCCCAGTTTATAGGGGGGGCCAGGCTCTTTCAGGGCATGACCGGTCTATCCTACAACACGGGACTGGCAATATTCGCCGTTACCGTGGTAGTGTATACAACAGTTGGGGGTTTTAGGGCGGTGGCTCTTACCGACGCTCTCCAGGGGGTTGTCATGATAGTAGGGACAACGGCCCTGCTCTTCGGCATAGTGTCCATGGGAGGAGGTATGGAGAAGGTCATAGCCACTTTGAGGAATATAGACCCGGACCTGATAACCCCTCACGGGCCGGACGGATTCATATCCAAGCCCTTCATACTTTCCTTCTGGGTGTTGGTATGTCTCGGAGTGGTCGGTCTGCCCCACACCGCAGTAAGATGCATGGGCTACAGGGATTCGAGATCCATGCACGGAGCCATGGTGATAGGCACCTTCGTTTTAGCCTTTGTCATGTTGGGGATGCACCTCTGCGGGGCTCTCGGTAGGGCCGTGGTGCCGGGGATAGACGTGGGAGATACCATAATGCCCATACTGTCCCTGAGGGTGTTGCCTCCGGTGGTGGCGGGAATATTCCTGGCCGGCCCCTTGGCGGGGGTCATGTCGACAATAGACTCCCAGCTGATATTGGCATCTGCCACCATAGTGAAGGATATATACGTGAACTACGTCTCTCCAGAATCGGTACGCTCCGAGAGAGGCATAAAAAAGGTCCGAATAATGAGCCTTGCCGCCACGGCAATGATAGGTACGGTGGTCTTGCTGGCGGCTTTCAGGCCTCCGGAGCTGATAGTGTGGATAAATATCTTCGCCTTCGGTGGAATGCAGGCCGCCTTTCTATGGCCTCTGGTTTTGGGACTCTACTGGAAAAGGGCTAACGGAAAGGGAGCTTTGGCCTCGATGGTTACAGGGGTGATTACCTACATATCGATGGCCTCCACGATGAAGAGCTTCATGGGGATGAACGTAATTATACCGACGTTGCTGGTGGGGCTCGTGGCCTTCGTCCTGGTCAGTCTGTTGTCGAAGAGGCCGAATGATTCGGTTATCGATCTGTTCTGGATGGAGTGATACGGCTTATTTTAGGCGGTTTTCCTCGAATTTCCTGTACCTGCGGAGGTTTCTGGATATCCTTCTCCAGTAGACCTCGAGGGAGCCGCCGTAATATCTTCCCAGAGCTGTCTTCAGGTCGTCGTTTGCCTTTATGTATCTGGACAGCAGAATGCATCCCGCCTTTATCCCCAGGGATGGATCGTGGAGGTCGTCGTCTGACTTGAATCCGTAGGGCGATAGCAGGTCTCTGTGTACCCTCCAGGTAACCTGCATGACACCCAGTGAACCGTGGGAGCTCTCGGCCTGGGGGTTGAAATGGCTCTCCGTGTTGGCCACAGCTACAGCTATGTCCAGCGGTACTCCGTAGAGGCTGCTGTATCTGAGAAAGGCGACGGCCTCCTCCATCGCCACGGAGTGGGGGATTTTCTTGTTCTGACCGATTATATAGGACGCCAGGACGGTGGATTCCTCGGCGGCGGACCTTATTATAGTCCGGCAGGCCATGACGGACTCCCTGACTGTATCCGATCCCGGGATGTACAGTTCTCTCGACCTTGCGTTCTCGAAGGCGGAGGCGGACCGTGTGAATCTGTCCGATATGTCGACATCGACAAACTCTCCCTGAAGCTCAAGCTTCAGCAGAGAGAGGACAACGACAACTATCGATGCCGCCAGTACCAGCATCGCTATGTTCTTTTTCATCTTGACGTCCATACTGTACCACCCCAATGGAATTATACATGACTAAAAGGGATGGAATCAAATAGGGCGTCTCTAAAACGCCGACCTCTACGAGAAAACTCGGACGTGAGTTTTTAGGTAGACGGAATATACAAGGCAGTAATCCTATGTGTTACACTGGATCCAAACTGAGTTTTACGGAGGGAGATCGGATTATGGGTTTCAAAACTATAGGGACCAAGATCACCGTGTTCGTGGTGGTCCTGCTGTTGGGAACGACGTCCCTTGTGGCAGGTCTGTCTTATTGGAGAAGCAAGGTGGCATTGGTGAGCTCCTCGGAGGATTATTGTCAGGAAGTAGTCTTAAAAAACGGCGAGTTCATAGAGGGTAAATTCAACGAGTTCAACGGCGAGCTGCTGGCCCTTAAGGCGGCCATCCTCTCGACCTTCAACGTCGATCTGGCCTCTATGAGCGGGGAGATCTATTTCTATCAGTTCGCCTCTCAGAACACCTCTTTCGTGGGGCGTCTGGCCGAGCAGATAGCGGAGGTAAGGGACATATACATAGTGTTCAACCCCGAGGTGTTTCCGGATCTTACGTCGGTCCAGAAGGTATGGTTCACCAAAAAAGACGGTGTTCTCCAACCCGTTATGGATCAGACCTTCACGATAGAGGACCTTAAGGATACCTCTAAGGAAGAAACGAAATGGTTCCGTTCCGCCGTAGGATCCGACACCCCCGTATGGTCCGAGGTCTACGTGGACGAGAACGGGGAGAAGAGGATCGACTACGACATGGCGGTCGAGATGAACGGCAAGAAGGTCGCGGTCATAGGGATGTCTCTGGACTTCTCCTTCATAGATAACGCCCTGAAGAGCAGGAAGGTCCTGGAGACCGGTTACGTCTACATGATAGACGATGACGGACGCTTTCTCTCCCATCCCACCTTGACCATAGACGGGCCGGTCATGGCCGACTTGGATCAGGGCGAGATAGCCCCCATGTACAGGACCATGATGGAGAAGAAAAGAGGTATAACCACCACATTTTTCGGAGGAACGGACAGGTTTGTGGCCTTCGATACGCTGTCCAACGGCCTGGTGGTGGCCGCTTCCGCTCCCGTCTCGGAGGCGTTGGCGAACCTTAAGGGACTCGCCGCGGCGGTAGGTGTATCCTCTCTGGTGATATTGGTCTTGGCCGTGGTCTTGACGATCCTGCTATCCAGGAGCATCACCGCTCCTCTCAAGAGGATGCTCGGTGTGGCCAAGAGGATCGAGGATGGAGACCTGACCTTTCGCAGAGAGGACATATTCATAAAGGGCCGAGACGAGGTGGTCCAGCTGGCCTACGCCATGGCCGGTATGACAGAGAGCATGAGGGGCACGATCAAGAACGTGGTGGACCAGACAGAGGCCACGGCACGGCGCTCCGAGGCCATGTCCTCCATGATCCAGCAGGTTACCTCCTCCATGGAGGAGGTAAATACCTCCCTGGAGAGGATGCTCACCATAGCCGAGGGCAACTCGGCGGCACTTCAGGAGAGCAACGCCTCGGTAGAGGAGGTTGCCTCCGGGGCCCAGCAGTCCGCACAGGACGCCTCCAGCGGCGCCGAGGCCTCGGAGAAGGGCATATCCGAGACGGAGAACGCCGTGGAGAAGGTGCTCAACACCATAGACAGGATGGAGAAGGCCGGAGATCAGTCCTCCCGCAGCATAGATAACATAAGAGAGCTTGCCGAGGCGGTCGAGTCCATCGCCGGATTCGTGACCACCATCACCGGCATAGCGGATCAGACGAACCTGTTGGCCCTCAACGCCGCCATAGAGGCCGCCCGGGCCGGAGACGCCGGACGAGGATTCGCGGTCGTGGCTGAGGAGGTCCGCAAGCTGGCTGAGGAGTCCGGAGCGTCTGCCAAGGAGATAGGCGACCTCATCGACGGACTTCAGGAGACCTCCAAGAGGTCCATATCGGCCACTGAGAACACCGGTTCTATTCTGTCCGAGGCCGTGAAGGAGGCCAAGGAGGCCGAGGAACAGCTTCAGAAGGCAACGGCCCAGATGGAGAACGTCAACGAGGCCATACAGAACCTAGCGGCGGTAGCGGAGGAACAGGCCGCCTCCAGCGAGGAGATGACCTCCGCCATACAGTCTGTCACCGACTCCACCATGGAATCTGTCGAGTCGATGAACTCCATCCAGGACGCCACGGAAAGGACCACCAAGGCGGCGGAGAAGGTGGCCAAGGAAGCCGAGTCTCTGGCCGAGTCGATGGAGGATCTTCAGTCCATGGTCGGGAAATTCACGGTCGAAAGGGACGGCGGACTCAGGCCCGTCGAGAGTTGACTAAAAAATAAGGGAGGCGATGAGGAATGAAGGGACCTGTTCAGATAGCCGATAAAACCTGGTGGGTCGGGGTCAACGACAGGACCACCGATCTTTTCGAGGCCCTATGGCCTCTGGATCGGGGGATATCCTACAACTCCTACATGGTAGCGGACGATAAGGTGGCGGTCATCGACGGGGTCAAGGCCGACTTCTATCCCCAGTACGTCGAGAACCTAAAGGCCATCCTCGGTCCGGATAAGACCGTGGACTACATGATAGTCAACCACGTTGAACCGGACCACTCGGGAGCCGTTGAGGTAATGGTCCAGGCCTTCCCGGACATAACTGTGGTCGGAAACGACAAGACCCTGAAGTTCTTGACCCAGTTCTACGGTCCTCTGCCAAAATCCCTGGAGGTGAAGGACGGAGACGTTCTGGACCTGGGAGACCATAAGCTGACCTTCGCCCTCATCCCCATGGTCCACTGGCCGGAAACCATGGCTAGCTACGATACATCCACCAAGGCTCTTTTCTCCTGCGACGCCTTCGGCAGCTTCGGAGCTCTGGACGGAGGGGTGTTCGACGACCAGTTGGAGCTCGACTCCTACAGGGACGAAACCTATCGCTACTACGCCAACATAGTGGGCAAATACTCGTCCTTCGTGATGAAGGCACTGAACAAGATAAGGGACATGAAGCTGGATATAGCCATAGTGTGTCCCTCTCATGGACCGGTCTACAGGAAAGACCCGGACTATATAATAGACTTCTACGAAAAAATGGCCCGGAACGAGACGGACCGGGCGGTGTTGGTGGTCTACGGATCCATGTACGGCAACACCGCCCGGCTTGCCGAGGCGGTGGCCGAGGGAGTTCACTCCGGAGGCATCACCGACGTTACCGTCAGAAACTCCGCCACGGCGGATCTTTCCGAGCTGGTCAGGGATCTGTGGCGGTGCAGGGGGTTGATCCTCGTGGGGTGCAGCTACAACGGAGGTGTGTTCCCTAAGATAAAACACTTCATGGACATAGTGGAGGGCAAAAAGGTATCCGGCCGTTTCGTAGGAATATGCGGCTCCTATACCTGGAGCAAGGGTGCCGCGATGAAGCCTATGAGGGCCTTCGCCGAGCAGAGCTGCTGGACCAAGGTGGAGCCGGAGGTGGAGGTATTGAGCCGTCCCGATCGTAAGGACCTGGAGGAGGCTCATAAGTTGGGGGCCAACATGGCGGAAGCGGTATCGAAAGCCTAGAGGGCATCTCTAAAAAACAGACCGACGACGGCGGACCATATGGTCCGCCGTCGTCGGTCTGGAGGTTGTTGGTATGGAGAAAAACTTGATCTACCTCGAACAGCATACCCTCTTTCGAACTTTTTCTCAAGGGGCTGCCGAAAGTTATTTGCCTAAAATATCCTTTACAGCGTCCCTGATCACCTGGACTTCCTCGCCTCTGCTCTTTGCGATGTCTTTCACAGGTTCTTCCAGGGAAATCTCGCCTGTCCACCCTTTATCTCTCAGCATATCCACTATCTCGGATGGGTCCACCCCGTACATCGTTCCTATCTCCAACAGGGTCAGACTGCCCTTTATCTCGTCCGGATTTTCCGGAATAGTGGACATCTCCGTCTTCGGCACGTCGTTGGCCTCGAACCAAAGAGAAAGGGCCTCGGTGAATTCGTGATCGTCCACCCCCTCTACCCTCTTCATAGCCACGTCGGTGGGGATTCCCTCGGGCAAGTTCCCTATCTCCACGAGCTTTTCGATGGGAAGGCCCACCTGATCCGAAACCTGTTCGAGACTCATCCATCCGTAGACGTATTCGGCCGGATCCTCGACGGTGACTCCCTTGGGCGCTGATGCGTAGGTCTGCCAGTATCCGGTGGTCTTGGCCGTCCCGTAGATTCCGAAGAAGATTATCAGCCCGACGATCCCCATCGCCATAGGCGAGATTTTTCGGCCGGATGTCCCGGTCTCCAGGGTGTTCGACACGGGACAGCTCTCGACGCATTCGCCGCAGGCTATGCAGTCTCCCGAAGTGACCACCTTTACCGACTCTGGTTTGAGCCCCATGGGACAGGAACGGTCGCATTTCATGCAGTGGACGCAGGTTGAATCGTCTCTTCGAACCTTGACCAGGCTGAATTTCTGGAGAATGCTCAGTAACCCTCCCAGAGGACACAGATAGCGGCACCAGAACCTCTCTACGAAGAACGACGCCCCTATCACGGTCCCGAACAGGACGGCGAAGGCCCAGGGGCTCTCCTCCACCTCGGCCCATCCGGCGGATATGTGCATCCAGGCCACCCATGGGTCGTAGTCCCTCCAGAGGAGGGTTCCGTAGTACCAGGCTCCGAACACCGCTATGGCCATGACTACGTACTTACCCAGTCTCATTATTCTGTCCGGACCGTCGGGAATCTCTATCTGTTTTATTCCCAGCTTTTTGCCTATCTTCGAGGACCACTCCCCTATGGTCCCGAGAGGACATATCCATCCGCAGAAGATCCTTCCCAGCAAGACGGTCATCAGCGCCACAGCTACGAACAGTATCAATGCGCTGGGAGCGGTTCTCCTCAGCCAGGTCCCGGAGGTGATGTAACCGTAGATGCTCTCCGCCCCTCCCAATGGACATAGGGCGTCCACCGGAGGAGCCCCCTGAGGGCCGCCTCCCAGTTTCTGATGCATGTATCCCACGTAGGTCAGAAAAGCCAGAAATCCCAGTTGAACCCCGTATCTCAGCCATCTCGATCCTTTTGTCTTCATTTTTCTCCCCCTCTCTTCTGCATGATATCCTGACCGTTCAGGGCTTTCTATATCGGTGTTGTAAGGCTAGAGTAAAGAAAAGTAAGAAAGGTATCCCATCCCTTCTAAGATAATACCTCTTTTCTTCTTTCACTTTCAACGAGAGAGAGGGGAGGTCCTCAGGACCTCCCCTCTCTCTCGTTTCTATTCTACTCGGCTGTATCGGCCATGTCGGTCATCTGCCTTATGGCCTTTTCAAGCTCTTTCATCCAATCTCCGTAGGACGACCAGTCCCCTCCTTGAAGGGCCTTCTGGGATTCCTCCCAGGCTTCCTGGGCCCTTTCGGCCAGTTGGTGTATGTCCATACCCACTCCCGTCTCAGTTTTGAGGGATGGAATCATCTCGGGCGGGGCGGAGAGTCCCAGCAGCTTGGACAGGGCTGTTCCGAAGTCCTCTGCCCAAGCGACTCTGCCGCCGGTGGAGACTATTACCCTTTTGAGTTCCGGCAGGTCTCCCCTATCTGCCTTCAGGTACAGTGGCTGGACGTAGAGAAGAGAGTTGTCTATCGGTATGACCAGCATGTTACCCCTTATGACGTCCGATCCCCTCTGGGTCCAGAGGGAGAGCTGAGCCGATATCTCCGGGGTCTGGTCCACCAGGGCGTTTACCTGGGTCGGTCCGTAGATCAACTTCTGTTTCGGGAACTTGTAGACCAAGAGCTCCCCGTAGTTATCTCCGTCGGACCTTCCTGCCAGCCAGGCTATGAGGTTATTCTTCCCCACAGGCATGAAGGGGGATATTATAGCGAACTCGGTCTCTTGCTCTCCCGCAAGTTTCATCATTAGGTAATACGAGTCCATCGTCGTCCTGTCGTCGCCGTCCCTCATGGTCTCCCAGACGTCCTCCTTGTTGTAGAAGGTGTTGGGGTTTTTCATGTGGTATGTCCTGTATATCTCGCTCTGTATTGAGAAGAGCCCCTTGGGGTACCTGATGTGTTCTTTTACCTCCGCTGGCATCTTCGATCCGTCGGTGAAGAGGTCGGGGAATATCTTTCTCCAGGTATCTATAAGGGGGTCGTTCTCGTTCATCACGTAGAAGGTCATGGTGCCGTCGTAGGCGTCCACGGTGGCCTTGACGCTGTTTCTTATGTAGTTGATCCTGGACCGCCCTCTTCCGGTTCCTATCAGTACCGGTTCGGAGTAGGGATAGTCCGCTGTGGCGGTGTAGCAGTCCTGTATCCAGAGAAGCCTGCCGTCTATAACCGCCATATAGGGATCTCCGTCGTACATCAGGAACGGAGCCACCTCTCTCAGCCTTCCCTGGATGTTTCTCTTGTACATAATTTTGCTGTCCGGTGTGAAGACGTTGGAGAATATTATCTTCGAATCGTTGAAATCGAGGGCGTAGATGAGCCTTCTCCACATCGATCCCATAGGCACCCCTCCCAGGCCGCTGTACACGGTCCTGGCGTTGGCGTTTCCCATAGGATAGTCGAACTCCTCTACCGTGGTGTTGACGAAGGCGTAATTCTCCGGAGTCTCCCCGTAATATATCTGAGGTCTATCTATGGACAGGGGGATGGACATCGCCGGAGGAAGGTCCTTCACCCACAATATGGGCTGGCCGCTTACGCTGACCTCGTTGACCGGGTTCATGACGATTCCGTAGCCGTGGGTGAACTCCAGCTTGGTGTTTGTCCAGGTCGGGTTTTGAAGTTCCCTCAGGTTGATCTCCCTGGCGGCTATCATCACCTGTCTTATTCGGCCGTCAACCGAGTAGCGGTCTATGTCGGCGTTGAGGAAGTCGTAGTAGCTCCTTATCTCCTGAAGCTGTTTGTAGCTTCTGAGAAGAGGGCTGTACTCCCATAGACGTACGTTTCTCAGTGTGTCTGGGTCTGCCTCCAGGTTTTTTTCGGTTACCCTTTCTCCCGGTTCCACCTCCATTATGGTGAGGTCGTTCAGGTCGTAGGCCTCGTTGGTGGCCTTTATGTTGTTCTCTATGTAGGGTTTTTCCTTGGTGAACTCGTTGGGGACGACCACGTATTTCTGTATTATGTTCGGGTATACGCCTCTCAGGACGAACCCGGCCACGAAAAGGGTTCCGACCACAGCCGCCGAGAATTTCCAGGTTTTCCTGGCTATTCCTATGACCAAAAGAACCGCCACTATGGCGGACAGGGCGGTCATGACGTTGAGGGCCAGCAGGTCGGCGTGTATGTCGGTGTAGCTGGCACCGAAAGCCACCCCTCTGGGCGAGTAGAGCAGATTGAACCTCTCCAGCCAATATCCGAAGGACCAGTTAAGGGCCATCATTGCCGCAAGTATCAGTAGATGGGCCCTTACCGGCTTTGGTACGTCGGCCCGCCGTTCAAGCTGTATCTTGGGAAGGAGGGTTAGGACGTATATGGCCGCCGCCCCTGCGAGACAGAGGAACAGCAGCTGCATCAGCCAGGTCTGGAACAGTCTCAGAAACGGCAGAGTGAAGACGTAGAAGCCGACGTCCTTCCCGAAGATGGGGTCCGAGGTGCCGAAGGGGGTTCCGTTGATGAACTTCAACGCCACCTCCCATTGGTCCCTCACGCCGTTTGACGACATCAGGGCGAGCAGCACCGCCGCCGCCAGTATTATCAGTCCGGCGAAGGGGGCCCTCAGGGGAAGCATCCGTGCTATCTCATCCGGAAGGGGAATATCGGCGGCCCTCTTTTTGGCGAGCCTCAGAGATCCGGACAGAGCTATAAACGAGAGGACGAAGGCCACTCCGAAGAGAGCCCATTGTGGCAGTATCCTCATCCAGAACACCGAGGTCAGTCCTCGGGCCTGATACCAGTAGTAATCGGTCAGAAGTCCCGCCGAGGCCTGTACCAAAAACAGACCGAGGCCCAGGATTACCAGGGTTATCGTAAGGGTTTTGTTCAGAGGAAAGTTGAACTTGGGAGGCCTGTTTCCGCCTTCCCCTCCTCCGTCACCCTGTCCGAACCAGTCGCCTTTTCCGCTTGGGAACCAATCTCTGTAGGTCATGGAACCATCCTTTCCTCATCATCCCTCCAGGGAGGGCGCGGATTCTCTAAGTTTTGCCGTTATGGCCTTTCCTGTAGATGTGGCTGCCACCCCGCCTCTGCCGGTCTCTCTCAGGCTGGGAGGCAGGGATCGCCCGACCTCGTAGAGGGAGTCCACTACCTCGTCGGCCGGTATCACCGACCTTATACCGGCCAGAGCCATGTCGGCCGCTATGAAGGCCAGAGACACGAGCATGCCGTTTCTCTTTATGCAGGGGACCTCCACCAGCCCCGCCACAGGATCGCATACCAGCCCCAGTATGGATTTCAGAGTCAGAGCGACGGCCTGGAATACCTGGTCCGCCGATCCTCCCTCCATCCAGACCAGAGCTCCCGCGGCCATGGCCCCTGCGGCACCGCACTCGGCCTGACAGCCTCCCTCCGCTCCGGCCAGGGTGGCCCTCTCGGCTATTATCTGACCTATGAAGGCCGCCACGGTCAGCCCCTCGGATAGGAGGTCTCCTTCGGGGTTTCTATGCTCCTCCCAGGAGAAGAGAACTCCCGGCAGTATTCCGCAGCTTCCGGCTGTAGGGGCCGCAACCACCCTACCCATGGAGGAGTTGCAGGTGCTTATGGACAGGGCTATCTCCGACGCCCTGGCGGAGATGGATCCCGACAGGGGGTCTCTCTTCATGCGGTAGCGTCTCATCTTGGGAGCGTCGAGCTCCACTATCTTGGGGTACATCTCCTTTCTGGCGCCGTCGTCCATGGACCGTCTCATGGTCTCCAGCCTGTCCGCCATTCCCTGGAGCACATGTTCGGTGGAACACTCGAGCTCCGCCGCCTCGTTCTCCAGTATGGCCTCCAGAAGGTTAACCCCGTTTTCCTCCATGTAGGCCAGCATCTCGCCGAAGGACCTCATTATTCGATCTCCTCTCTGGCCGGTGGAAGCAGGAACATCCTGGTGTAGGCGTGATGAAAGCCCTCCAGGCTCTTCAGGGATTCCTCGTCCAGGGCTCCGTCCATCTCTATGAACACCATGGCGTCCTTTCCCCGTGCCTTTCTCTTGAGGGTCATCTGGGCTATGTTCAGCTTCATCCTGAACAGTTCGGACGTTATGGACGCCATCACCCCCGGCTTGTCCCTGTGGAATATCACCAGGGTCGGAAGCTCTCCGTCTATGTCCACCGGAAAACCGTCTATCTCCTGTATCCTCACCGAGCCTCCACCTATGGAGGCCCCTACCATCTCCATGGTCCTATCTCCGTCGGAGAGGACGAAACGGACCGAGTTGGGGTGGGATCCGTCCACGAACTCCTCCTTGAAACGGTAGATCATGCCCGATTCAGAGGCTATCTCGAAGGCCCTGGGTATTCTGTCGTCGTCGGGATGCCATCCCATGAGCCCACCTACCAGGGCCCTGTCTGTGCCGTGTCCCCAGTAGGTAGCCGCGAAGCTGCCTCTGAGGTAAAGGGTGGCCTCCTTTATGTCTCCGCCCCATAATCTTCTGGCCACGTTTCCCAGCTTGGCCGCCCCGGCGGTGTGGCTCGAGGACGGCCCTATCATGACCGGTCCTATTATCTCCATAAGCGACATATCGAAACCTCCTTCTCTCCTATCCTATCGGATAAGTCCCTTTTTGGGCCACAGCAGGTACATCACCGGAAGGGACAGAAAGGGCAAAAAGGCCACGACACCCAGGGCGGCGCGGAGTCCCGCAGCGTCGGTGAACCATCCCAGAGGGGCCATGGCCACTCCTGCCAGTCCGAAGGAGAAGCCCATCATGAGAGAGCTGGCGGTGCTTCTTTTGTCAGGCGCCAACTCCTGAGCCATGGCGTCCGTGGCGGGATTGCAGGCCGTTATGGACGCTCCTCCTATAACTATCATCACCAGGGACAGAAAACCCTCTGTGGCCCATCCTATCACCAAAAAGGTGGAGGCCAGAGGGATTATTATCTTTACGATCTTTACGTTCCCGGTCTTCATGGCTATCCTCGCCGCTATCAGAGGTAGTATCGACGCGGTAAGGGAGAGGGAGAACAGAAAGGTTCCCACCTTGGTGATCGAGCCTCCCTCCGACACTATAAGAAGGGGAAGGAGAAAACGGACTCCTCTCTGGGAACATTCTCTCAGGATGGTCACAGCCCATATGGGATATATCCGGCGGAAAACCGAGGATAGGTTTTTTATCATGCCGACGTCGTCTCCGTCCTCCTCGGGAGATCTGTCCCTTATCCTCGGCATGGTTCTGTAGTAGACCGCCGCCAGTATCAGAGGGGGAATAACCGCTATCACAGGCATGGCCCAGTGGGGAAAGTAACGATAGAGGGCTATGGCGTAGAGCGAGCTGATGGTGCTGCCCGACATGCCTCCCAGCCCGAAGAGGGAGATGGCGAAGGCCAGCTCCGACGGAGGGGCCACGTATCCCAGAGAGCCCTGCCCCTGAGGGTGGAAGGTGGCAGCCCCTATCCCCCACAACGTCACCATTGCCAGGGCCATGGCGTACGAGGTCGAAAGGGGTATCATGGACGCTCCCAACGCCGCCGCTATGGGGCCGAACATTATCGGCCAGGGCCTGGTGTGTCTGTCCGCCACGTGACCCATTATCGGCTGAAAAACCGTGTGGATCACCCCGGAGAGGGACGTCAGTATACCGGCCTGGGCGTAGGACAGACCCAGATTCTTGACCAGATAGGGCAAGAAGGTATCGAGAAACGCCGTGTGTACGTCGTTCACCAGATGCCCTGTGGATAGAAGGGCTACTTTAGTCTTGGATGATAGAGCTTTTCCGGCGGTCGTCATGGGACGATCTGCCCCCTTTCATTATATGGATGGAGGGCATTTTAACACCGCCGCTCCTCTGTGTCACAGATCTCTCGAAACGGTTTCGGCATCGTATTCGTAGACGATTCCCTCGAAGGGCCTGGGCTCGGAGACGCTCTTAACCACCGCCTTGTCCTCATCGAGCTCTATGCCGGATAGCTTCAGCGGGAACATGAACTTACCCAGATCCAGTATGGGCTGTATCTTGGCCATGGCCCTGTCGGTCAGCCCCTCGGGAACCTTTGCTCGGTTGACCTTCAGAGTGTAGTCGTCGAGCCATACCTGCTTGCCCTCTTTTACCTTGAAGGTTCCGTCTATCTCTATCAGTATGTTCAACCTCAAAAGTACCAGGTCCGCCAGATAGTACCCCTTGGCGTACACCTTTCCCGGAGAGAAATCCAGGGCGAGGTTGTTCCATTTTTCGTCGTCGCCGAACTCCTTGCTTCTCAGGTGTGAGTTTATGTCCTCTTCCTTTATCACCGCCACGGCGTTGGTCGCCAGTATGGAGGTTACGTCGGCGCTCTCTGTTCCCCACGTCTCGGGGGAGGTGAAAGCCACGTCCATTCCCTCCACCGTTATCCTGTCTATGCGGACTCCCCCTATATCGGCCCCCTCCATGTCCATGTAGACGTGTTTGACCAATCCGGATTCCTCCGGAGGTTCACTAAGTACCATCTGGGCCCTTTGTGGATCGAGTTCGTCCAGGAACATCCGAAAGAGCCTGTCTCCCAGGTCCTCCGCCAGGGCGGAAGACGCCGATACGGTGATCAGTGCTGCGGCCAGAGCTATGGCCTTGAAACTCTTCGTCATGTTGATCGCCCCTCCTAGTTGTTGTAATGTCTTCCGTATCTTATCATAGTAGGCAAAGGACAATGAATGGAAAGAAAAAGACGGGAGGGGGCATTTCGCGTTGAAACTGCTCAACGAGACCCCCACTCCGGAGGAGCTGGAGATATACGGGGCTTTCCAGGAGTGGATGGCATCCTACGACGGAGGCGACATAGAGGGAATAATGAAGTGGATGGCTCCGGACGTTTTATCCGTAGGCACAGGCAGGGACGAGATCAGCCGAAGCTCCGAAGCAATAAGGGAGGGCTTCTCCCGTGATTTCGGCGAGCTGGACGAACTCAGGCTGATAGACGGCTTCGTCACCGTCAAGGCCAGAGGGGACGCCGGCTGGCTCTTCTTTCAGGCCGTCTACGGTGTCAACGTCAAGGGGGAGCCCATAAGATACGAGACCAGGAGGACCGTGGTATTCCGAAAGGTCGAGGGCCGATGGGTCCAGGAGCATCTGCACCACTCCATACCGGACAGGACCCAGTCGGACCACCGCTCCTTTCCCGTGGGGCCCATAACAGCCGGAAGGTACTCCATACTCTTCACCTCTTCTCGAGACGCCATAATAATGGCATCCCGATGGGACAGATCCATACTGGAGGCCAACATAGCGGCTCTTCGAATGTACGGTCTGTCGGAAGAGAGGATGCTGAACTCCCGTCTGGACGACCTCATGGACGACGACGAGCTCACCGCCTTCCTCCGAAGGGTGAACTCCAGCCCCAAGGAGGGCGGGCTGTTCCAGGCCGTCCACAAAGGTCCCTCCGGTCCCTTCCCGGTGGAGATAAGCGTCAGGATAACCGAGCTGGAAGGACGGTCCATCGTCGTTATGGTCGTCAGGGACACGACCTCCAGGGTCGAGACGGAGAGGGCTCTCAGACGTAGCGAGGAGAGGCTGCGTCTCGCCATGGAGGCCAACGACGACGGTCTGTGGGAGCTCGACGTTCCCACCATGACAATGTACGTCAGCGGCAGTTCCTGGGGCGGAAGCGGCGACGTCGAGGAACGGTTCCCCTATCGGGTCTGGAGGGAGATGGCCCATAGGGACGATCGGGACGACATAGATGAGGCCCTTACGGGGCACCTGGATAGAGGCGACGAGTATCGGGTCGAGTACAGAATGAACCGAGGCGACGGAAGATGGCGGTGGGTTTTGGAGAGAGGCCGGGTGGTGGACCGCAGGTCCGACGGGGCTCCTCTCAGGATGGTAGGAACGATCATGGACGTGGACAGGCGGAAGAGGATAGAGGAGGAAAGGCTGGAGCTCACCAAAAAGCTGGAGAAGATGGCCTCCATAGACAAACTCACCGGCATACTGAACCGCCAGAGGTTCGAATCTCTCCTTCAGGAGAAGATGGATCAGAAAAGGCTTCCTCTTTGCCTCATAATGTTCGACCTCGATCGATTTAAGGATTTGAACGACGCCAGAGGTCACCTGGAGGGAGATCGGGCCCTGGTGCTGGCCAGCGAGGCGGTGTCGGGCCGTCTGAGGATGGGAGATCTGTTCGGGCGCTGGGGCGGCGACGAGTTCATGGTGGCCCTGGAGCAGGACCTGGATAAATCCCTGATAGTGGCCGAGGACCTGAGAAAGAGGATATGCGATGCATTGGGAGAGAGCTTTCAGGGAGTGACGGCCAGCTTCGGACTGGCCCTGTGGAACGGAAGGGCGTCCCTTGAAAACCTCTCCAACATGGCCGACGAGGCCCTCTACAGGGCCAAAAAAGACGGGCGAAACCGGGTGGTTGTCTTCGACGATGCTGGTTATAATTGAAGGGAACCATAAAAAACAGGAGGGATGTAAGTTGAGAAAAGCGATAGCCACCGATAAGGCCCCTGCGGCCATAGGTCCCTACAGCCAGGGAATAGAGACGGAGCAGTTCGTCTACACCTCCGGGCAGCTCGGGATGGATCCGGCAACCAAGGCCTTTCCCGATACGATCGAGGAGCAGACCAAACAGGCCCTGGAGAACGTCAAGGCCATCCTCGAGAAGGCCGGAAGCTCCATGGACAAGGTCGTTAAGACCACGGTGTTCCTCAGCGACATGAATAACTTCGCCGCCATGAACGAGGTGTACAAGTCCTTCTTCACGGGAGAGTGTCCCGCCAGGAGCGCCTTCCAGGTAGCCAAGCTTCCTCTGAACGGAATGGTCGAGATAGAGGTAGTGGCCCTAAAAGGTTAAAGTCGGAGGTCGTCGGGAACTCCCGACGACCTCTTTAAAGTATGGAGGCTATGACCGGCGACAGGTTGTTTATCGCCCTTACCCCCGACAGCTCCTCTATGAGGACCTTCACCCTGGACGCCTGTCCCTTGACCATTATGACCTCCACACAGTGGTCGTGATCGGCGTGGACGTGGTTGGTGCATATTATGACGTCGCCGAAATCGTGCTGTATGTCGGTCAGGGTCGAACAGGCCTCCCTGGTGTGGTGGTTGTAGGAGATGGTCACAGATCCGTAGACGGTGCCCTTCCCCTCGGTCCAGCGTGTGTCCGAGATGGAGTCCCGGATCAGCTGTCTTATGGCCTCCGAGCGGTTGGGAACTCCCTTCCGCTCTATCTGGCGGTCGAAATCCCTCAGTAGTCCTTCCGGAACCGCCACCCCGAAACGGACCAAAACGTCTCCTGCCATTCTACTAACCCCTTTCCCCTTTCCCCCATTATATCAACTTACGTATCGACTTAGTTTTTTCAGGGAAAAATTGAAGGTTCGAAACGGTAAAAATAAATATTAGGAAGTGATGGAGAATGAAAACCAGAACAGAGAGAGACTCCCTAGGGGAGGTCCAGGTTCCAGAGGAGGCCCTGTGGGGGGCTCAGACCCAGAGGAGCCTGAACAACTTTCCCATAGGCAGGGAGAAGATGCCTCAGGAGGTAATAGAGGCTTTGGTCCTAGTCAAGAGGGCCGCCGCAGTGGTCAACGTGGAGCTTGAGGTTTTGGACGAGGACAGAGGACGAGCCATAGCCAAGGCGGCCGATAGGATACTGTCGGAGGACTTTTCCGATCAGTTCCCCCTGTCTCTCTGGCAGACCGGGAGCGGCACCCAGACGAACATGAACGTCAACGAGGTGATAGCCAGGATAGCATCGGACGATTCCAGGTTTTCGATCCATCCGAACGACCACGTGAACCGAAGCCAGAGCAGCAACGACGTCTTCCCCACCGCCATGCACGTGGCGACGGTACTGGCGGTGGAAAGAAGGCTCCTTCCCGCACTGGAGAGGATCACGAAAGTGCTTAGGGAGAAGAGCGACCGTTACCGAGACCTGGTCAAGATAGGCAGGACCCATCTCCAGGACGCCACCCCTCTGACCTTGGGACAGGAGATAGGCGGCTGGGTCCGCATGATGGAAAGGTGTCAGTCCATGGTGATCACCTCGGTGGAATACCTCAAGGATCTGGCCCTGGGAGGTACGGCGGTCGGCACGGGCCTGAACGCCCCGGAGGACTTCGGAAGAAAGGTCGCCCAGGAGATAGGGGACCTCACGGGAGTCGATTTCAGCACCGCTCCGGACAAGTTCCACTCCCTGACCAGCAAGGACGAGCTGGTGGCCTTCCACGGCGTCCTCAAGGCCCTGGCGGCGGACCTCATGAAGATAGCCAACGACGTCAGGTGGCTAGCGTCCGGGCCCCGGTGCGGGCTGGGAGAGCTGATCATACCGGCGAACGAACCTGGAAGCTCCATCATGCCAGGCAAGGTCAACCCCACCCAGGCGGAGGCGGTCACCATGGTGGCGGTGAGGGTCATGGGAAACGACACCACCGTCGGAGTGGCCGCCAGCCAGGGCAACTTCCAGCTGAACGTCTTCATGCCCGTGACCATCGAGGCGGTGCTCAACTCCATAGGCCTTTTGAGCGACGTCATGGAATCCTTCACGGACCGTTGTCTGGCGGGTCTGGAGGCCGACGAGGAGCGGATATCCCAGGTAAGGGACAGATCTCTGATGCTGGTCACAGCTCTGGCGCCGGTGTTGGGCTACGACGGGGCGGCGGCCATAGCCAAGAAGGCCCACTCCGAGGGAATTACACTGAAAGAGGCGGCGGTAGCCATGGGGAGCCTGTCCGGTGAGGAGTTCGACAAGCTGGTACGTCCGGAAAAGATGGTATAAAAGGAAGTAGGGGGTACTGCCAAGTTTTACCTCAAGTAAATGTGCGAAAGATATTGTACGTTATCTTCTCCATTGTGGTATTGCCCTTTTTAACACAAGCACCCTGAGGGATTTCCTGTCCCACAGGGTGCTTTATTTCCCGAAAAGATCCGCATGCGTTCCTGTCCGGGTAAGGGTCAACACCAGGACCGATGCTTCCACACGATATATCAGTAACCAATCAGGCTGAATATGACACTCTCGATGCCCTGCCCAATTTCCGGAAAGAGCGTGATCCCTGTTTTTTGGGGGGAGCTCCTCAGCCATAGCCAGAATGGAGATGACGTCTTCTATGAGCTCTATCTTTAGCCCACGTTTAAAGGCTTGTTTGTAGTCCTTTCTGAATTGAGAGGTCGGTTTTACAGTTAGTTTTGTCTTTCTCATTTTCTGAGATCGGCAAAAAGCTTGTCTAAATCGGTGTAGCCCTTGATTGAGGGGTCTTTGGCGATAATCTCAGCCTCTAATATCGCAGCCATGGTTTCCCTGTTTATATTGTTTACAGAGATTTCAAAAGGAATCCTGCCTTCACGGAGCGACTGGCGAACGAAGATGTTGAAAGCAGTTGTCATATTCATCCCCATCTCTCCGAAGAGAATCTCTGCCTGAGCCTTTAGGTCGGAATCCATACGGATGCTGATATTTGTGGTATTTCCAGCCATATGCCCACCTCCTTTTGTTTACCTACATCATACGTCTATTGTGCGAAAAAAACAATACATAGCACGAACTAACTAGTTCTCCAGTTCGGCGGCGTACTTTTCCCTGTTCTCCGAGATGTCTTTGATCTTCTTCATGGGCAAGCCAGTTATATCCACCATGGGGAGTCTGTCCGGAGAAGATGGTATAAAAGGGATTAGGGGAGCCCGAAGGCTCCCCTAATCATCTATCCGTGCTCTCTTTACGCTTTAGCGACACGTTTTATGCTTTAGCGACACGCTGTCTGAAGCTCTTCAGTACCATTATCCCCAGAAGGAGTATGCCTACATAGCCGTTTATGACGTAGACTATGTTGACCAGCCTGGCGAAGGGAAGGTATATCCCGACCACCAGCCCCGCTACGGCCAGTATAATCGTCGCCGTCCTGAACCGGGGGCTCTTGTCCTCGGCTATCCTGGAGGAGACGGACCACAGAAGCGGAACGGCCGTGGTGTATATTCCCGCCACTATTATCAGAGAGAAGCCGTTCGCCAGCATGGGGTGGACCTTCTCCGCCAGTATCAGCATAGGTATCTGGCTCGCGGCGACGTCCTTCACGTAGGCCAGAAGGCCCAGGGCCACCACTATGACGGCCAGGGAGAACCCTATCGCCCCCAGACCGGCCCCGTAGGCCGCCTCTTTTCTGCTTTTGGCCGTGGCCCCCATGGCCGCCAGGAAGGACGCCAGCCAGAGCATGCAGAAGCCAACGTAGGATCCGGCTGCGAATATCCAGTTGGAGGACGCCTTCATGATATTCATGGTCGGGAGCGCCTCCTGACCTCGGGCTATGCCGTCGAAGTTGCCGAATATGGAAACCAGTCCGAGCCCTATGGATATTACCACTATGGTGGGGCCGATCCTGCCTATCACGTCCACTATCCTGCCAAGCCCGAAGGAGACGGTGAACCCGGCCATAAGGGCCATGAGGACGCCTCCGACGTAAACGGGAAGGCCGAAATGCTGCTCGACCGTGGCTCCAGCTCCGGCTATCATGACCACGAAGGAGAGGTATATGAAGACCGTGGCGAAATAGTCGAAGAATCCTCCGAGGGTATCTCCGCAGTAATACCTGAAGATATCGCTGCTCCTCTCGAACTTCTCCTCCTGTCCCACTGTGATGAAGCTCACCCCTACGAACAGCAGCAGTATCAACGTCAGGACCGCCCCGGCTATTCCCCTGTAACCGTAGGACGTGAAATACTGGAGCACCTCCTGTCCGGTGGCGAACCCCGATCCTATGAGAAACGCTATGAAGGCTCCTCCGAAGGTTATCACCGTCTTTACGCTGTAGTCGTCGTTATTCATGGGGAGCCCCTTTCGGATCTCTTCGTTGGAGGCCCAGCTTCATACCTTCGTCCCAGGCCGTCTTTGCCAGATCGGCGTCGATCCAACGATAATCTACGTCGGCTGAGCTGTCTTGAACGATCCTCTGGCTCTTGAGGAAGGCTCTGGCCTTGTCGACCAGTTCCAAGTCGTCTCCGGACCAGGTTCCCTGTTTTCCAAGGATGATAGAACGGTAGGGAGAGCGGTTCAGCCTGTTGTTGGCCGAAAGAGGGGCGCTCACTAGACCGTACCCCGTTCGGAGCATCGACTCCACCTCGTCGAGGACGTCGATGGCGGTACCGTCAACCCATCGCGCCATAGGGAGGGAGTCCCTGGTTCTCTCGTTGTTGGTGACGACGATCAAGTCCATCACCTCCTCAGGCCTTGAAGACCGTCTGTTCGGAAACCTCCGTGGTCAGAGCCTCGAGCGCTTTGTTGATGAGCTTTCTCCTTACCTTTACGTCTCCCTCGGGGCCCTGCTCGGGAGCTCCTATGGGATGGGGAATGGCCACCCCGGGAACTATCCTGTTAGCTCCGACGGTCAGCATTATCGGAACGATCGTAGCCATCTGGACCACCGGTATACCCGCCGATTTCTCTATTTCCCTCGACATCGATGCACCGCATCGAGTGCAGGATCCTCAGGTGGACGTGAGTATAACTCCGTCTACGCCGCTTTCCCTCAGCTTTGCGCCTATCTCCTGACCGAAGCGTTCGGCGTGTCCCACGGCGGTGCCTGTTCCGGTGGTGCAGTAGGCGTATTCGTGAAGCTTGCCTATAACTCCCTCTTTCTCAAACTCCCTCATGACGTCCAGAGGAAGCACCACGTCGGGGTTCTCGTTGGCCCAGGTGGTATCGTAGCCGCCGTGGATGGACTCGTAGTTGTCCGGAGTCAGATCGTTCAGTGAACTTATGTCGTATATGCCGTAGCTCTCGGCGGAGGACACCCTGATCTTGTCCGGGTTGCCCTTGGGCACTATGCCTCCGGAGGTTATTATGGCGATGGTCGCCTTGGAGAGGTCCTCTATGGGAGCCGACGGCGGAATCTTTTTGAACACCGGCATCTCGTACTCGGTATGGAAGGGCTGGCCGTCCATCTTCTTGAGCAGCATCTCCACCGCTCTTTTCGCGCCAGTCTTCTCGTGGAAGAACACCTTTCTGACCCCTCTGGACAGATATCCCTCTTCCATGGCGGATCCCATGGCATCGCCCTTCAACCTCTTGAGAAGCAGAGAGCTCATGGTCTTTACCGCGTCCTTCATTCCTCACGTAAAGAGAAAGATCCTCCTGGAGATAAGGAGGATCTTCAACGGTCCCAGGGATATATCCACCATGGAGAGCAACAACCGCTTCGTGGTGCTCCACGGGGTTCGGCCCGCCGAGTCCTATCCGGCACCGTCAAATGCCGTTGCGGGAACAAGGGAGAAGACCGAGGAGCTTCTGGGCAGAATAATGGACGAGGGGCTAAACGCCGCCGTGGGAATAGGGTCTCCCGCCCTGGGGATAGCCGACCTGGCCGCTTCCTACAAGGAGTCCTGGAGGGCATTGACCCTGGGGAAGAAGTTCATGCAGGGGCCCGGGGTCTACTGTATAGACGACTATCGGCTGGAGGAGATGATCTCCACCGTCGCCCCGTCGGTGAGAAACCGGTTCGTGCTGTCCAATCTGAAAGCTCTAAGGGAGGGACCGGACTGGAACGAGCTCAAGGATACGATCCGATCGTGGTGCGAGAGCGGTTTCTCATTGGTCAACACCGCGAAGGAGCTTCACCTGCACAGGAACACCGTCATATACAGGCTGGACAAGATAAAGGCCTATTCGGGCCACGACCTGAGGGATTTTCGTACCTGCCTAAACCTCTACACCGCCCTGTTGCTGGACAGGTTCCTCGGCCCCGGAAGCAAGGAGTGACCCTAAATTGCCGTTCCTCCCTTCATATTATTCCCATGGAGCGGGCTTTTCTCAGGGCTTCCGTCCCGTTCGAGACTCCCAGAAAACGATAGAGTTTGGTCACGTGGTATTTGGCGGTGGAGTGGGCTATGCCGAGATCCTCCGCTATATCTCTGTAGCTGCCGTTACCCTTGAGCAGGGTTAGAATCCTCATCTGTCTCTCGCTCAGAGAGGTCTCTTCGAAACATGGGACTACGTTTTCGTAGCTCGTTCCCGTCACGGCCAGGGCCACCTCGGAGGCGAAGTCGGATATCCGCCTGCCGTCGGATTTCGTCCTCCTGAGAAACGAGACCATCATCGGCTTTATCGACAGGGCCTCGTCTAGAAACATCCTCATGTAGCCGTAAGGTTCGGCCAGTGTCAGGGCCTTCTCTATGTATTCGAAGGACCGTTTTCTGTCGTCGGTGCTCCAGTAGGCCGTGGAGAGGAGGATGTAGGATTCAAGCTCGTCCATAGGTCTATTGAAGTCTCGGCTCATACGGAGAAGCTTTTCCCCGAAGAGCTCGGCCAGGGCCGCCTTGCCCGAGGCCACCAGGGCCCTCTCCGTGGTGAAGTGTCGGTAGATGCCGTATAGGTCCGGAGACGACATGGGGTTCTCTCCGTAGGAGGTCAGCCATTCCTCCGCAGCCGTCCCGTCTCCTGAGACGATCCTTTGCCGGAACCTCCAGGCCCTGAGGTTTGGGACCAGATCGGTGGCCCCGTCTCTGTGGATCTGTCTCTCCATCTCGAGAGCGGTCAGTGACGTCTCGTCGCTTCGTCCCATGGCCTTCAGAATGTGGATCAGTATCATGTCGGAGCAGAAGCGGACGTCCCGACGGCAGTCTCTCTTCATGGCGGCGGTCTGAGCCTCCACCGCGTGGCGATAGGCTTCCTCCAGGTGGTTTTGTTCGTACAGTATTCCCGCGATCTGACACTCCCTCAGTATGAGGTGGTCTCTGACCAGAAAATCGGTCAGAGGCGCCCTGTCTTTTTCCATCGTCCTGTAGAGCTCGTCCATGGACAGGGCCAGGTCGGACCTCTCCCTGAGGGACCGGTGGATCAGAGGCATATTTGCGGAGAAGGTTCCGGGGGAGGGGGATTCTCCGAAGCATATGGGCGACGTGGGAGTCTCCTTGCCGTCTATCACCCTCTCTATATAGGATTTCAGGGGTATCCTGAAGTCCAGGACCTTCAGCAATGTCAGAAAGGACACGAAGGGGCCGTCTCCGCATCTCTTTGCCCTCCTGTACAGCATGTCCATGAGCTCGGTGAACCTCTCGGCGTTGCCGTCCAGGTAGTACATGAAGGCCGACTGGGCCAGAAGAGGCAGTCCCTCGTCTCCGGTGAACCTGATCCGTCCTAGCACCCTCTCCTTGAAGAAGCGGAATCTGCTGTGGACCGAGATATCCTTTCTGTATTTCGTCATGGCAGTGCAGCAGTCGGACAGCCCGGAGAGGCAGAGGCACCTCACGTATAGATCCGCCGCCACCAGGTAGTCCCCCTCGTCGAAGAATATCCTGCCGAGCGACCGATATATCTCGTCGATCCTGTCTCGACTCAGCTGGGAGTTGATCCTTCGGAGCAGATACTCCCTGAAAGGGGGGAATATGCCGTATCCGCCGTCCTCCGAGTTCTCCAGGAAGGCGTCGCTGCTGCGGAGGCGTTTCAGAAGGGCCTCGCAGTCTCTCGATCCGTTCAGGCTGCGGCATATATCCTCGTCCAGCCTGGGGCAGGGTGCGGCCCTTACCATGAATTCCCTGACCTCCTCGGGCCATCTGTCCCACACCCGGGAGTCGAGATAGCCGTCCAGAAGGCTCCAGTCGCCTTCGTCTCCCATCAGATAGGCGTTTACCGCCACCGGCCACCCCCTCGTCTCGGATATGACCTCTTCCGATCTTCTCAGGCTCATATGGTGCTTGGTCATCATGGAGGATATCTCCTCTTCGTCCATGACGAGGTATTCCTCCGTCATCAGTGCCATGGTGCCGTTCAGTATCGATGGAGACAGCTCCTTCGGAGGTCCTTTTCTGCTGAGGATGCACAAGATGAGCCCCGGGGAAGGGCTTTCCGCCAGATCGGACAGTATGCTCAGGGTCTCGCCGTCGGATATGTGCTGAAAGTCGTCTACCACCACGACGTAGTTCTTGTCGTTGTCCAGCAGGGAGGAGACGGATCGGTACAGCACCTCCCGAGGTGGACCTGTCGAGTCGGCGGCCTTGGCGAGCTTTCTGTTGGACTTCTGAGCGAAGGCCATGGCCTTCACCAGCTTTCGCACGAAACGTTCCGGAACGTCGTCGTCGCTGGAGAGATTTATCCATGCCAGCTTGTTTCTGAGGGGGCTGATCCATCGAGATATGGATACGGTCTTTCCGAATCCCGAGGGGGCCTCTACATAGACCCATCTTCTTTTCTTAGCGATGTTTTCGTCGAGAAAGGCTCCCATGCGTTTTCTGTATATAGTGTTGGTTCCGTATTTAGGGGGTGAGAATAGACGGTCTCTCGTCACCGGCGGAGCTCTCCTTTCGGGTGTTGTCGATGGAGCTGCGTTTTTCGAAAAAATTTTTCGTCTCCCGCTGAAACCTCGACCTCGGGTTATGGACGACCCTGTCGTCCGGAATGTAGAATTTTATCGTGTGAAAAAACGGCGTCGACGCCGTAATCAAGGAGGTTTCTTTTACTATGAAGAAGAGATGTTTTCTGCTTTCGATGGTGCTCGTTCTCGCCCTTTCCATGAGTGCCTTCGCTGCCACCATGGATTTTCCCCGTTTTACGATCGACGTTCCCCAGGGATGGGACGCCTCCGAGGACGGGACCACAGTTACTTTCCTGGCGAGCGACAAGTCCGCCGCCCTTACAGTGACGGTGGAGAAAAACGACGGAACCGCCATCAAGGACCTGGCCTACGCCTACGCTAATCAGTTCAAGGCTTCCGAGCCGGAGGTGGAGGACGACGTGTACATGTTCGGCTTCCAGAACGACAGCGGCGTCGATTGCTACGCCGTGCTCTGCGGCGACGACTCCGAGTACATTCTTTTGGTGGTCATAGGGGATCATCCTCAGCTGGAGGGTATGATCGATTCCATAGAGGAGAAATAATTCGAGTTAAGGTCCCCGTTTCACGGGGACCTTCCTGTTTCAGGAGACGGCTCGAAAGAGTCGTCTCCTATTCTTTTTTGGCCCTGTCGTCGTAGAATCTGCCGTGTTCCGCCAGTTCCCTCAGGGCGGTGTGGTCCAGAAGCGTGACGTCCCTCCTGTCCAGATCTATCAGCCCTCGATCGGTCATGTCGGAGAATATCCGAGACAGGGTCTCCGGGGTGGTCCCCAGAACTGAGGCTAGCTGCCATTTCGGAATGTCCAGATGCAGGCTTCCGGGAGATTTTTTCTCCTCCGCCAGCATGATGAGATACGACGCCAGTCGCCCCGGAACCTCCTTGAGTGCCAGGCTCTCCACCTGTAGTGTCAGCTCCCTCATCTTGGAGGAAAGGCCGGACATCATGGACAGGGCTATCTGAGGCTCTCTGGACAACAGGTCCAGAAAGGCTCTTCTAGGAAATAGCAGCAGCTCCGAGTCGGACATGGCCTGGGCCCAGGCGGGGTAGTTTTTCCCGGCGAACATGGACACCTGGCCGAAGTGGTCTCCCGGGCCGCAGACGTGGAGTATAACCTCTCGCCCCTCCTCGGACATCTTGTAGACCCTCACCCTGCCTCTGAGCACGGCGAAGAACCCCTCCCCGACCTCCCCGTCGGAGAATATTATCTCCTTTTTTCTCACCTTCTTGAGTATGGAGATCGAGAGTATCTTTTCGCTCTCCTCCCGGGAAAGTCCGTTGAACCCGGGAATCCTCTCCATGGCCTTTTCCATGGTCACCTGGCGAATCCCCCCTCTTTTTCTTGATACCGGTCAAGGATATATGCTTTTTCATAGTCCATTATGATAAGCACGATGTGCGGGGATAAGTTTTCCCGTGCTTATTATAACCTTACACAGAGGGGGAGATGAAAGAATGTCCATGTTCTGTTTCCAGTGTCAGGAGACCGCCAAGAACTCGGGTTGCACCGTCAGGGGGGTCTGCGGAAAGCCCGAATCCACCGCCAACCTACAGGATCTTCTGATATACGTCTTAAAGGGGATAGCCGTCTGGGGGAAGAAAGCCGAAAATCTGGGGGTTTTGGATAAATCCGACGGGCTCTTCATAGCCCAGGGACTCTTCGCCACCATAACCAACGCCAACTGGGACGACGACCGCTTCGTCGAGCTCATAGGAGAGGCCATCAAGAGAAGGGACGACCTGAGAGCTCGCTTCGAGGCCGCCTACGAGGAAAAGGAGGGGCGGAGCTTCGACGGTTCCGTTCCGGACTGCGCCACCTGGGACGGCTCCATATCCGAGTACGCCGACAAGGCACTCTCGGTGGGGGTGCTGGCGACGGAGAACGAGGACGTCCGTTCCCTCAGGGAGCTTCTGGTCATAGGCCTTAAGGGGATCGCCGCCTACGGAGACCACGCCGCCGTTCTGGGCTACGAGGATCCGAAGATCTACGGCTTCTTCATGGAGGCCCTGGACTCCACCACGAAGGACCTGTCTGTGGACGAGATGATCGCCATGGTCATGAAGGCCGGCGATTTCGCTGTACAGACGATGGCCCTGCTGGACAGGGCCAACACCGAGACCTACGGCAAGCCGGAGATCACCGAGGTAGATCTGGGGGTCCGGAAAAATCCGGCCATACTTATCAGCGGCCACGACCTGAGAGACATGGAGGACCTGCTCAAGCAGACCGAGGGGACCGGCGTGGACGTCTACACCCACGGGGAGATGCTTCCGGCCCACTACTACCCTGCCTTCAAGAAGTACGACCATTTCGTGGGGAACTACGGCAACTCCTGGTGGCTTCAGAACGACGAGTTCGAGGCCTTCAACGGGGCCATTCTCATGACCACCAACTGCCTTGTGCCCCTGAAGTCGGGCAACACCTACAAGGACAGGCTCTTCACCACCGGCATGACCGGTTATCCCGGAGTGGTCCACATCCCCGACAGGGAGGACGGAAAGCCCAAGGATTTCTCCGCCGTGATAGAGAAGGCCAGGTCCTGTCCGGCCCCGACAGAGCTGGAGACGGGAAAGATAGTCGGAGGGTTCGCCCACGATCAGGTGATGGCTCTGGCGGACAAGATCGTGGAAGCCGTGAAGAGCGGCGCTATCAAGCGCTTCGTCGTCATGGCCGGATGCGACGGCCGTCACAAGACGAGAGACTACTACAAGGAGGTCGCCGAGGCCCTTCCCCAGGACGCCGTTATACTGACGGCGGGATGCGCCAAGTATCGCTACAACAAGCTGAACCTGGGAGACATAGGCGGCATTCCCAGGGTGCTAGACGCCGGTCAGTGCAACGATTCCTATTCGTTGGCCGTTATCGCCCTCAAGCTGAAGGAGGCCTTCGGCCTGGAGGACATCAACGAGCTGCCCATCTCCTACGATATCGCCTGGTACGAACAGAAGGCCGTGGCCGTTCTTCTGGCCCTGCTCTTTTTGGGGGTCAAGGACATCCGCCTCGGACCGACCCTTCCCGCCTTCCTCTCGCCCAACGTCGCCAAGGTGCTGGTGGACAACTTCGGCATAAGGGGAATCGGAACGGTGGAGGAGGACGTGGCCGCCATCATGGCGGGCAGGTGATCCATATCGGATGAACCGCGAAGGGAGCCCCTAAACGGGCTCCCTTCGTCTTTTTCCTCACTCGAGATTCAAAAGTACAGCCATGGAGTCGGTGGGATCCGCCTGGGTCACCTCCACCATGTCTCCTATGAAGGTCTTCGCCATGGGGGCCAGGCCGGGGTGGCATATCCTTAGCCTGGCCGGTATGCCCGGCTTCCCCATGGCTCCCGTCGAGAAGAGGGTCTCCAGGGTCTTCCACAGGGAGATGAGGCCGCCTCCGTTCACAGGTATCTTCTTCCCCGAGGTGGTCTCTCCCTCCAGCTCGACGACCATGAAGGTCTGCCCGCCTCTCTCGTCCCTTCCCAGTTTCTTGGCTCCCACGGTCCAGCCGGTATCGATAACCGGCAGCTCCCTGATCGACCGGTCCATGGACGGAAGGGCCTCCACCTCTGCGAAGGTATTCCGATGGAACAACTCCTCGCCTATTCCTATTAGGGGGCAGGAGGGATGGCCCGAGACGAAGACGATGGGCCTTCTCTCCCTGAAGTCCTCGGTCATGATAGTTCCTCTCTTGCAGAGCTCTATTACAGCCTTTACCGCGTATAGAAAACAGATAATCTCTCCAGCCTGGGGACATCTCACGCTGTCGAAGAAATCGTCGTAGACCAGAGGCTCGGGGTACAGGATTCCGTCCGGTTCGTATTCTATCGAGTCGTACCACTCCAGGGCCTGATCGGACAGGGAGCTCTTCGTTCCGATGGTGCAGGTGAAGAAAAAGGCCGATACTCCCTCCGGATCCCTGCTGAACTCCTCGTCCAGATCGTGATATCCCCTGCCGAGGGAGAGAGATATCTTGTCGTTGTCGTCCACCGCCAGGCTGGTCATGAGAGGCGCCGACTCTCCCGGTATTGCCATAAAGAAAGCCGGAGGCATTCCTTCGTGGTCTCTGATGTATTTATTCAACTTCTGGAGATCTATGCAGGCCGTTATAAGGTCTCTGGCGGCCCCAACGTATAAACTGTCCATGAATATACCTCCTAATATACTACGTTTGCCGTATTGTACATCTTTTACATGACGAAATCACCGCCCTATTTTACCGTTGACAGCATAATCTGGCGGCATTATACTTTTATGGACACATAAAAAGTGTTCATTGTGTGTGTCCATAAAATAAGGGGGTTGGTCTTGTTGAGTGGTGAAAAAGAGCGCAGAGAGGTAGGGTTACAGGGAGCCGTTTCTATTTTAGTCCTCATTCTTTTGATGATGATAGCAGGAAAGCTGTTCCTCGGTTTCGATACCGCCATATTGATAATGATGGTGTCCGTGGTGACCTCGGCTATCTACGTGTTCGGATACGGTTTTACCTGGGGTGAACTTTTTGATGGAGGAGTAATCCCCATGATAGCCAGGGCTTCCGGAGCCATCCTTATTCTCCTGACGGTAGGTCCTATGATAGCGGTCTGGATGGCCTCTGGTACGGTGCCTTATCTGATATACCTCGGGCTTCAGATACTTACGCCTAAGACCTTCCTTGCCTCGGCGGCGATAATATGCGCTATGTCTTCCGTTTTAACCGGTACGTCGTGGGGGTCGGCGGCCACCTTCGGGGTGGCCTTTATGGGTATCGCCTATGGCTTGGGCGTTCCTCTTCCTGCCGCAGCCGGAGCCGTGGTGGCCGGCTCTTATTTCGGAGATAAGCTCAGTCCGGTCTCGGACACGACGGTGCTTGCGGCTGCGACGGCAGAGGCGGATCTGATAGACCATATCAAGTCGATGATGTGGACTACTCTTCCGGCGTTTTTAATCGGATTGGCCTTGTACGCCGTAGTCGGATCCAGAAGCGGTGGAGAGATGGATATGTCCAAGATAGAGGTCATCCTCTCGGCCATACAGGGCAGCTTCAAACTGGGACCGGTGGTCTTGATCCCGCCCGTGTTGCTGCTGGTCCTGGCCTATATGCGATATCCTACTCTGCCGGTCCTTTGGGTCTCCATGATAGCGGCCACACCTCTGGCGATGATGCAGGGACATTCTCTTGGAGAAATCGTCGGTATCATGGCGAAGGGACCGTCTCTATCCACCGGTGCGGAGGCGGTCGACAAGCTGCTCAATCGAGGAGGGCTTTCCTTCATGGCCGGTGCCGTGGCCGTGGTGTTCTTCGCCTATATCTTTGCGGGGCAGCTTGAGTTCTCCGGTACCATAAGGACCGTTACCACCGCTCTTAGGGAGAGGTTTATAAAGAACAGCGTTGGGAAGTTCATCTTTTCCGTGTCCCTTACGGGGATAATAACCGCTTTGGGAACCGGTAACTCCTATCTGAGCATAATAATGCCCGGAACTATGTACAAGGATCTCTGCGACGACCTGTCGATCGATCGGAAGGTCCTTTCCAGGACTCTGGAGGACTCCGGTACCGTCACGGTAGCGATAGTTCCCTGGTCCGCCGCCGGCATATATATGTCCTCGGTGCTGGACGTCCCGGTGTTGCAGTATCTGCCCTGGGCGGTCATGTGTTACGCCGGAGCTCTATTCGCCTGGTTTTACGGCTTTACCGGCATAGGAATCTACCGCAACGATAAAGGTGATATTTGATGAACGAGCCTTTATGTCTCCCCCCTCTGTTAGTCAAGGGGGGGGAACTCATGACCTCGGCTTCCACCTGGATTAGGAGAGATCTCCTCTCCGTGTCGGGTAAGATCGTCGTAATCGATGGTCCGATCGACGAGGGATCTATAGGGATTTGTCTCCCCTACCTAAAGGTGCTGGACGCCGGAGGTTGCAAGGTGGTTCCGGGGTTCATAGATCAGCATAACCATTTCAACGGCGCCGGAGGAGAGGGAGGCCCGGAGTTCAGAACCCCTCCTGCCGAGCTTTCGTCATTTTTGAAGGCCGGGGTCACGGGAGCGGTCGGACTGCTCGGTACCGACGGGGTGTCTCGCTCTCTGGAGGAGCTTCTGGCTAAGGCCAGAGGGTTGGAGGCCGAGGGATTGAGCACCTGGATATACACCGGCTCATATCGTATACCCTCTCCCACCATGACCGGATCGACAATGAGGGACATGGTCCTTATAGACAAGGTGATAGGGGTCAAGATGGCCCTGTCGGATCACCGTTGCTCCCACCCCTCGGTCCAGGAGATCAGGCGACTGGTGTCGGACGTCAGGACGGCGGGAATGCTGTCCGGCAAGTTCGGGGTTGTCTGCGTCCATATGGGGTCTGAGAGCTCCGGACTCGGCCCGATCAGGGAGGCCCTTCGAGGATTGGAGGTGCCGCCGGGCCATTTCGTCCCCACCCACGTGGGTCGGACGGACGACCTCCTGAAGGAGGCGGTTGACCTTGTCCTCTGCGGCGGCAGGGCGGACATAACCGCGGACGGTCGGGCTCTTGCCGCCATAGAGGCCTTTTTGAGGGCCGGCGCCGATCTCTCCTCGGTAACCCTCAGTTCCGACGGAAACGGAAGCCTGCCCAGATTCGACGATCGCAAGAGGCTGATCGGAATGGCGATGGGCTCTCCCAGATCCCTTATGGAACGGATGAAGTCGGCGGTGGACGCCGGTCTGGCCCCTCTGGAGACCGTTGTAGCCATGGTCACCTCCAACGTGGCGGACGGCCTTGGGCTGAGAGGAAAGGGCCGTCTGGAACGGGGTTACGACTCGGATCTCGTGGTGTTGACCCCGGATCTGTCCATCCGTCACGTGGTCTCTCGAGGCCGGGTGATGATGGAGGACGGAGAGGTAGCGGTAAAGGGAGTTTTCGAGAGTTAGAACGTAAAAAATTAGATTCGAAAAGCGGAGGCAGATCATCGGGGATCTGCCTCCGCTTTTCGTATGAATTTGTCATTTGACGGTTTTGACCGTATACAGTAAACTCCTCCGAGTAATAAAGACAATAACTAAAGGAGATAATTTTATGGGGAAAAGGAGTGAAAGTTAGTGTTTAAGGATGAGATGACTCCGAAGGAACGGATGACGGCGTTCGCCAAGGGGGAGCCTATGGACCGCATCCCGGTGGTTCCCGACATGGGGGTCACAAAATCGGAGTTCATAGGCGTGACAACCAAGGAATATTACCATTCGGCGGAGAGGATGGCCGAGCTGGAGATAGCCCTGTTCGACTATCTGCACCACGACAGCATAGGCATATCCACAACCTTGAGAGGAATGGCGGAGGCCATGGGGTCCAAGATAGGCTATCCGGAGGACAACATCAGCTATCTGCTGGAGCCGGTGGTGAAGGATTTCGACGACGTGGACCGCCTCGAGCCGGCGGATCCCCGCAGGGACGGCAAGCTCCCTCTGTTGCTCAAGGCCCTGGAGATCATAAAGGACACCCTGGGGGACGTGGCCGACATAGGGGCTTCCATGACAGGGCCCTTCAGCGTGGCCGCTTCCGTGGTGGGGACGGAGAATCTGCTCAAGTGGATGGTCAGGGCCCCCGAGAAGGTGCATCAGGTGATGGAGGTAATAACCGAGTCGAACGATCGCTACATAGAGGCGGTGGCCCAGCTGGGACTGGGGGTGGGGTTCTGCGATCCCGTGTCCTCCACCAGCGTCATAAGTCCCAAGCAGTTCAGGAGCTTCTCCCTGCCCTACATGAAGCGCAACGTGGCCCACGTGGCCGAGTGTACCGGAGGCAGGCCAACCATGCATATCTGCGGGAAGAGCCGGGATCTGTGGGAGGACTGCGTCGAGGCCGGTATAGGGAACTTCTCCATAGACAACGTGGAGGACCTGGAGGACGCCAAGAACGTGATGGGGGACAGGGTCGTTATTACCGGCAACATCCCTCCGGTGGACGTGGTGGCCAACGGGACCGTGGACGACGTGTTCCGGTCCGCCAGGGAGTGCATAAGGAAGGCCTGGGATTCTCCCAAGGGCTTCATCCTCTGCACCGGTTGTCAGATTCCCAAGGGTACTCCCATGGAGAACATCAAGGCGATAATGGACGCAGGACGCGAATACGGCCGGTTGCCGATTCGTCCCGAGCTGTTAGAGGATTAGGAGGATCGGTGGAATGATATCGGAAAAGAAGGAATCGGGCAGAGGTCTGGCGTTTCTGCCCCTGTTGGTGTTCGTGTTCGTCTATCTCGCCACGGGGGTCATACTGGCCGCCAAGGGAGTGGACAAGGCCTTCTATCAGCTGCCGTCGCCTGTGGCGGTGATAATCGGGATAGTGGCGGCCTTTTTTATAGTTAAGGGGACCGTGGACGAGAAGTTCGACATGCTCGTCAAGGGATGCGGGGATTCCAACATAGTCATAATGTGCCTGATTTACCTTTTGGCCGGAGCCTTCACCACGGTATCCAGGGAGATCGGAGGGGTCGACGCGGTGGTGGATATGGGCATGGCGGTTCTGTCGCCCAAGTACGCCTCTGCGGGACTTTTCGTGATATCGGCCTTCATAGCCACGGCAACCGGGACCTCCGTCGGGACGGTGGTGGCCATGACTCCCATCGGGGTCGGGATAGCCCAGGCCGGTGGTCTCAACGTGACCCTTGCGGTTGGAGCCGTAATAGGCGGGTGTATGTTCGGCGATAACCTCTCCATAATATCGGACACCACCATTGCCGCCACAAGGACCCAGGGAGTTCGCATGAAGGACAAGTTCAACGTCAACGCCGCCATAGCCATTCCTGCGGCGGTCGTGACCATAGTGCTGCTGGTCATATACGGATCTCCCGAGACGGTCGTGCCGGCCGGGGAATACAGCTACGATTTCGTGAAGGTTCTTCCCTACATCTTCGTTCTGGTCTCGGCTCTGGGAGGCATGAACGTCTTCGTCGTCCTGACCGGAGGGATCCTCTTCTCCGGGGCCATAGGGCTCTGGAACCACACCTTCTCCATGTTGGGGTACTCCCAGGCCATCTACGGAGGCTTTACCGGAATGATGGACATATTCCTGCTGTCGATGCTCATGGGCGGTCTGGCCAGGATGGTCGAACGGGGGGGAGGAATAGACTGGATACTCGGCAAGGTCAGCCAGGTGATAGGGAATCGAAAGACCGCGGAGCTCGGCATAGCTGGGATGGTCTCCCTGACGAACATAGCCACTGCCAACAACACGGTGTCCATCCTCATCAACGGGGAGCTCTCGAAGCAGCTCAGCCTGAAACACGGCGTTGACCCGAGACGCACCGCCTCGTTGCTCGACATATTCTCCTGCGTCTTTCAGGGGCTTCTGCCCTATGGGGCCCAGATATTGATAGCCGCCTCGCTTATGGGGAGCGGAGCGAACCCCCTGTCCCTCATATCGTCCTGCTGGTACCAGTATATATTGGCGATCTTCGCCATAATATCTATCTTCGTTCCCTATGCGGACGGCTATATCAGAAGGCATCCGCTGGAGGCGGACCCCGACTGATCCTTGACGGGGTAGTAGACAAAGGATACAATCCTTAAAGTAATAAATAATATTACGTTAGGGAGTGTTTTTGTGAGAAATCTGAAGTATATCGCTATGTGTGTCTTTGCGGTTCTCTGTGCCTCCGTGGCCTTTGCGTCTTCGGTGGGAATAGTCGATCAGACTTACGTCAAGGAGCATGTCGGCAAGCCGGGATTCGTTCTGGTGGACGTGAGATCTCCGAAGGTTTTCAACGGTGAATCTCCCAAGAAAGGCATAAAGGGAGGCCATATCCCTGGAGCCATCGACGTTTTCGACAAAGAATTCGACTCAATGACCCAGGCCCAGCTCGATTCCATGGGTCTGACGAAGGATGTCACCGTGATAACCTACTGCAACAGCGGCAAGAGAAGCGGGGTCATAGCCGAGAAGATGGTCGAGATGGGCTACGAGTCGGTGAAGAACTACAAGGGAGGCATAATCGACTGGCAGAAAGATCCCTCCAATCCGATCGAACCGATAGCGAAGTAGTCGATACTCCGTAACTGGATATTTGTTCAAGATCGTCGTCGAAAGGACCCCGACGGCGGTTGGTCCGTAGTTTTACCTATATAGGAAATAATACCCTTGTCCTTGCGGGATGTGTCGATGTACTATGTAGGCCATCCTTTAAGATTAGGGGGAGTCTCATTTGATTTTTATCGAAAGACTCAAGTTTTTCCGTAGGATAATACTGTCGGCCCTTTTAGGGGCGGCCTGTCTGTCGGTCTCGGGGCCGGCTATAGCGGAGGAGGCGACGTCGGGAGATCTGTCCGGCGACGTCTTCTCCTTCCGTGTATTGAGGGATATGGCGGAGGAGCTGGCCTCCTCGGATTTCGAGGATCCGGAAGGGGTCGTGCCGGGTTTTCTGCTGGATCTCAGCTACGACGATTGGAGAAAGATCCGCTTTAACCCGGAAGAGTCCCTCTGGAGAGGGGATAATCTGCCTTTCGAGGTCCAGTTCTTTCACCCGGGGTTGTTCTACAATCGTTTCGTCAGGGTGAACGTGGTGGACGAGGGAAGGGTCGAGCCTGTGGCCTTCTCCTCCGATATGTTCGAATACGGCGACAGCTCCTTGGCCGATAGGGTTGCGGCGGTCTCCATGGATTTCGCAGGCTTCAGGGTCCATCACCATCTCAACAAAGACGACTACAAGGACGAGGTGGCGGTTTTCCTCGGCGCCAGTTATTTCAGGGCGGTGGCGAAAGGGGTTCAGTACGGGCTCTCCGCTCGGGGACTGGCTGTGGACACGGCGTTGCAGTCCGGCGAGGAGTTTCCCTATTTCAGGGAGTTCTGGCTGGACAGGCCGAAGGCTAGCGATGACGTTATGACCGTCTACGCCCTTTTGGACAGTCCCGGAATGACCGGAGCCTATCGTTTCGTGATAGATCCCGGGGAGACCACCGAGCTGGACGTTTCATGCGATCTGTTTCTTCGTAGGGACGTGGCCAAGCTGGGGATAGCCCCCCTTACCAGCATGTTCCTGTACGGAGAAAACGACAACGGACGGCCCGGCGACTTCCGTCCCGAGGTCCACGATTCGGATGGCCTGCTGACTTGTGACTCGGAGGGCAAGTGGCTCTGGCGTCCACTGTGCAATCCGAGACGGCTCTCCCTGTCCTCCGTCGAGATGGCCGATCCCGGCGGTTTCGGACTGGTCCAGAGAGACGCCGATTTCGACCATTATCAGGACCTGGAGGCCCGATACGAGAGACGTCCGTCTCTGTGGATAGAGCCTGCCGAGGGATGGGGAAAGGGTCGGGTCGAGCTGGTGGAGATTCCCACGAACAGCGAGATCCACGATAACGTGGTGGCCTACTGGATACCGGACAAGATGAAAGCAGCCGAGGGAGAGGCCCCGACCTATCCGAAAAAGCTCTACTTCTCCTATCGCATGAGCTGGATGGCTCCCGGAGAGGCGGTCCACCCTCTGGGACGTGTGGTAGCCACCAGAATGGCCGACGGAGGGGACCCCAAGACGGTTCGCTTCGTGGTGGATTTCGAGGGAGGGCTCCTGGACGATATCCCCGAGGACGGACCTCTGTCCAGCATAGTCTACGTCGGGGATGGAGCCAAGCTGGTGGACAAGCAGCTAGTGAAAAACGACGTTACAGGGGGCTGGAGACTCTCCTTCAGGGTGACCTCCGGCGTCGACGAGTCACTCAGGGCGCTGTTCCCCTCGATGGGAAACCGCCCCGTCGTAGAGCTGTCCGCACTGCTGAAAAAAGGGGAGAACCTGACCGAACCCCTCACGGAGACCTGGACCTATGAGTGGCGTCCTTAAATCCGAGGAGCTTCGTCGAATGACCAGGGATAGGGCGCTGTTATACGCCGGGTCCCTGGACGTCCCGGCAGAGGTGGCCCTGGATCTGGCACTGGAGGGGCTATCTCGAAGCGGTGCGTCCTCTCCGAAGGAGGCCATGGAATCCCTTTGGGATGTCTTGGAAGAGAGGAAGGACTCGATCGGTACGGAAAAATCGATACCCAGAGCGTCGGTTCCTCCTCTGAACAGGGCCGTGATGGTCTCGGAGGAGATGGACCTGGTTCCCTGGAAGACCGCCATCGTCAGGGCTCTCAGGTCCTGGCGGGACGATCTGTTCGGTCTGAGGAGATAGGCCGATGTCGATGAAGAACCTTTCTCCGAATCTCTGGTATCGGAGCGCCGCCTGGAGAAGGGCCCTTCTGCTGGCCCTTATACTGTTCCCGACCGCGGCGGCCTGTCGCACCATGGCCTCGGTGCTTCCCTCGAAGGGAGGGACCCCTCTGGAGGTATTGCTGCTGATCCTCTTCGGGGTCCTCTTCGCTTGGATATCCGTCGGTTTCTGGACCGCCTTCATGGGATTCGTGCTGCTTTTGGCTGGGAAGAACCGTTATTCTCCCTCCAATCACTGTCGGGGACGGGATCTGTCCATAGCCGACGTCTCCGCCCGGACCGCCGTTCTCATCCCGGTCTACAACGAGGACGTCAAGAAGGTCATGGCCGGTCTGGAGGCTGTCTACGATTCCCTTGAGAGGACCGGTTCGTCCGACCGTTTCGATTTCTTCGTCCTGAGCGACAGCACCGATCCGGACGTCTGGGTCGAGGAGGAGGCGGCCTGGCACCGTTTTTGCAGCGACAGGGACTGTTTCGGCAGGGTGTTCTACAGAAAGAGGCGAAGCAACGCCAAGCGCAAGAGCGGCAATATAGCGGATTTCTGTCGTCGATGGGGGAAAAACTACCGTTACATGATAGTCTTCGATGCCGACAGCGTCATGGCCGGGAGAACCATGGTTCGGATGGTCCAGATAATGGAGGATCGTCCGGATATAGGCATACTTCAGACCCCTCCCGCCGGGGTTAACAGGGAGACCTTCATCGCCAGAGCCCAGCAGTTCGCCAACAGGGTCTATGGGCCCATGTTCGCCGCCGGGATACACTTCTGGCAGCTGGGAGACGGTCAGTACTGGGGACACAACGCCATAATAAGGGTGGAGCCCTTCACGAAGCACTGTCAGCTTCCCAGGCTGTCCGGAAAGGGGGCTTTGAGCGGCGACATACTGAGCCACGATTTCGTGGAATCCGCCCTCATGAGAAGGGCCGGTTACGGTGTGTGGCTGGCCTACGATCTGGATGGAAGCTACGAGGAGACCCCACCAACCCTGTTGGACGAGCTAAAGAGGGATCGACGGTGGTGTCAGGGGAACCTCCAGCATATGAGGCTGATGTTCACCAGGGGGTTCTTCCCGACCCACAGGGCCCTGTTTCTGAACGGGGTTCTGTCATACGGATCCGCTCTGTTGTGGCTGGTCTTTCTCCTCATAAGCTCGGTGCAGGCTTTGGCGGAGGTCGTACTGGAGCCAAGCTATTTCCTGGAGACCAAGACCCTATTTCCCCAGTGGCCGGTCTGGCATCCCCATTGGGCTCTGGCTCTGCTGGGTTCGACGGCGGTGCTTCTGTTTCTGCCGAAGCTGCTCAGCTTCTCGTTGGTGCTGTTGAAGGATCCCGGAGCCTCTTCCTTCGGAGGAAGAGGCAAGCTCGCCGGTGGAATATTGGTAGAGGTTCTGCTGTCGACCCTGTTGGCTCCTATAAGGATGATCCACCACAGCCTGTTCGTGATCGGAACGTTGCTGGGAAAGGACGTCGGATGGGGAACCCAGTCCAGGGACGATCGAGGAACCGCCTGGGTCGACGCGGCGTCGGTCCACTGGTGGGCGACCCTTCTGGGGATCGTTTGGGGAGGGCTGCTGTATCTGGTCAATCCGTCGTTTTTCCCCTGGATATCCCCTATAGTCCTGTCTCTGGCCTTTTCGGTCCCCCTCTCGGTCTTCACCAGCAGGGTCTCGGTGGGCAGATCTCTCAGACGGTTAGGCCTTCTGGTCATCCCGGAGGAGATTCGGCTTCCCCGAGAGCTGGCGGAGGTGAAGGACCATATCGACGGAGAGAGACCTCCCTACAGCCCGTTTTCCTTTTCGGAAAGACAGGGTTTTCTCAGAGCCGTCACCGATCCCAGGGTTCACGGCCTCCATATTTCACTGCTTGCGTCCTGTGGCCATGAGGGAACGAGGATAAGGCCCGACAGGCTTCCCCTGGTGGATAGGGCCATCGCCGAGGGCCCAGGCTCCCTTGGCTCCGGGGATAAGATGGAGCTTCTCAAGGATCCCGCCGCCCTGGCGGAGCTTCACCGCCGGGTATGGACCCTGGAGGACGACCTGAAGGCCTCCGAATGGGGAATAGGCTTCAGTCCTGCGGGGTGAAGGTGTTTTTCGGAAGCGACTGGTAGGGCACGGCGGAGCGGTCCTTCACGCTGACCCAAGGGCAGTCCTTAAGGTACATCCTCCACGGAACCGTGGCATATGGTCCGGCGTAGGCCACACCGACCCTGGGGGCCGCCAGGATCCGGTCGTCTCCGATCGGCTCTCCCTTCCTTATCGTGAGGGGCGACGAGGGGTCGGTCAGGTCGATCCCGTACAGCTCGGAGGTGACCGCCAGAGCGGAGCACAGCTTCCCTGGGCCGTCGCAGAGCCTTTTCAGGGGCTGATTTCTCCGACGGGTCATGACGTCGATCCCCTCGATGGGTTCAAGAGCCCTTATCAGCACAGCGTCCGGCGTTCCCTCCGGCCCTGTCACGGCGCACAGCTGATGGTGCATGCCGTAGACGAAGAATATATAGGCCCTCCCTCCGGGACCGAACATGGCCTCGGTGCGGGGGGTCCTCTTCATGGGCCAGGCGTGGGATGCTCTGTCGTAGGCTCCGATGTAGGGCTCCACCTCCACTATCCTTCCGACCGTAGGCTCTCCCCCAGCGAAGCTCACAAGCAGGGATCCCAGAAGCTCTCTGGCCACGGCGAAACAGGACCTTTCGTAGAAGCTTACGTCTAACGGGGAAAAACATGCCTCCGGATTTTGACCGAAGCAAGAATACACATTATAATCTTTTCGCATAACAATCACCTCGTGTCGGGAAGGAGCTTTTAGTGTGAAAAAATTTGTGGTTCTTTGTCTGTCGGTGTTACTTGGTCTGGCTGCCCTGTCCCCCTCCATGGCCGCCGAAGTTCCAACTGTGAGGGTGAGCTACATCTTCACCACCCACCACGAGCCTTTCATGGTGGCCATGTCCAAATGCGAAGGGCTCAAGGATCAGGGTATCTGGCTGGAGCAGGTCGTCCCCAAGGAGAAATACGATCTCTTCGTAGACGGAGAGAAGGTCGCCAGGCTCAACGTCGTTGTGGCCAAGAGCGGATCGGAGACGGCCGTTCTCTTCGCTCAGAAACATATCGATCTCGGCATGGGATCTCTGCCGGCCATGATGACCGCCAGGGACAAGGGAACTCCCGTCAAGGTGCTTTGCCCTCTTCACGCCGACGGAATAGGCCTCGTGGTGCCCTCTGACAGTCCCTACGGTTCGTGGGACGAGTTTCTGGACGCCTTGAGGAACTCGGATAAACCGATAAAGGTGGGATATCACTCCCCCACCAGTGCTCCCAGGATAATATTCGAAAGCGCCATGTTCGACAACGATATCTCCGTGACCCAGAAGATGGGAGAGGACGCCGACGTATTCCTGGTTGACCTCAAGTCGACCTCCAACCTTATCCCCGCCCTTACGAGCGGACAGGTGGACGCCTGGGTAGGCCCCGATCCCTTCCCTGAGATGGCCGCATTCAGAGGCGCCGGCAAGGTCCTCATGGACCTGAGGGATCTTCCTCCGGCAGGCAAGTGGTCCAACTTCCCCTGCTGCGTGGTGGCAGCCAGGGAGGAGACCATCGCCTCGGACGGACCTGTGGTCAAGGCCTTCGTCGATCTCATGACCAAGACCTGCTCATGGTGCAACGACAACAAGGAAGAGGCCGCCACGTTGGGAGCCGGCTGGATCGGCATACCGGCGGAGGCCGCCAAGAAGTCGACCATAGTCTACACCACCGATCCCTCGGAGAACTGGATAACCGGAGCGGGAGTGTTCATGACCTATCTGGACAAGATGGGCAAGTTCAAGGGCTCGTTCGCCGGAAAACGGCTTGAGGACGTCCAGGAGGGACTCTTCGATTTCTCCTTCGTGAGATAAGTCCATTCGATATACGACGATCCCCTTCGGCTTTTTTGCCGAGGGGGCTTTTTTTGAAAGGGGTTTCTGCGGATGATACGTTCTGGTGGGGCTCTGTTTGCTCCCATGGTGGTTCCTTTTATCTTTCTCGTTTTATGGAACGTGGTGGCGGTGCAGGTCGGAAACGACCTGATTCTTCCGGGGTTGAGGGAGGTAGGAACCCTTCTGTTCCATCCCGGTACCGACGTCATAAGCATGGGATCCATGGCAGGAAACGTCGCCGTGAGTCTTGTGAGGGTTCTCGTGGGGTACTCTCTTGCCGTCGTAGTGGCGATCCCTCTGGGATTGATCATGGGGGCTTCCAAAAGAATCTACGGTCTCTTGAACATGTTCCTCGGCCTGTTCAGGCCTATTCCTCCTCTGGCCTGGGTTCCTCTGGTGCTTGCCTGGTTCGGAGTGGCCAGCTTCGCCACCTTGGTCGGGATCGAGGAGGGGCAGTGGTATATATGGCTCAACAACCTCAAGCTTTCGATGCTGTTCATCATATTCATAGGGGCGTTCTACCCCGTTCTCAGCAACACCATATACGGGGTCTCCAACGTGCCGAAGATATTGGTGGAGTCGTCCAGGGTTCTCGGTGCCTCCGAGAGGGACCTTTTCGTCAAGGTGCTTCTTCCAGCCGCCGCTCCTTCCATCGTGACGGGAATGAGGGTGGGGCTGGGGGTAGCCTGGATGTGTCTCGTTTCGGCGGAGATGCTGCCAGGAAGCCTTTCCGGGGTGGGATATCTCATAACCCACGCCTACACCGTGGCGAGGACCGACGTTGTAGTTGCCGGGATGGTGAGCATCGGTCTGGTCGGAGCCTTTATGGACTGGGGGTTCAGGGTCGTGGAGGCCCGGTGTTTCGGATGGCAGAGGCTGTCGAGATGACCGTTCCGGTTATATCCGTGTCCTCGCTGGAGAAGACCTTCGTGACCGAAAAGGGAGATCTGGTCAAGGCTCTGGCTCCGGTCGATCTGGAGGTCGATCCGAACGAGTTCATATGCATAGTGGGTCCCTCCGGCTGCGGCAAGTCGACCATGTTGAGGATACTGGCCGGACTGGAGACCCCTACGGGCGGCGAGGCCCGCTATATGGGGTCGGAGATATCCGGTCCCGGTAGGGAGCGGGGCATGGTTTTCCAGGAATACTCCCTTCTTCCCTGGCGCACCGTGGCGGGGAATCTGGGCCTTGGGCCCGAGCTTGCAGGGGAGAAGCCCGAATCATACGGAGGATTGGTCGAGGAATATCTCGACCTCGTAGGGCTTGCGGAGTTCGCCGACGCCTATCCCTACGAGCTTTCCGGCGGGATGAGGCAGAGGGCGGCCATCGCCAGGGCCCTGGTGAACAATCCCGAGGTTCTGCTGATGGACGAGCCCTTCGGTGCTTTGGACGCCCATACCAGGATACTGCTCCAGGGCGAGCTTTTGAGGATATGGGAGGCCCACAGAAAGACCGTCCTGTTCGTGACCCACAGCGTCGACGAGGCGGTCTCTCTGGCGGACAGGATAGTCGTCATGTCAGCCAGGCCCGGCAGGATCAGGGAGATCATCACGGTTCCTATAGAGAGGCCGAGGCGTCGTTCCGATCCCCGATTCGGCGAACTGGCCTACGAGGTGCTCTCCATGCTGGACCGGGAGGTGGGGTGCCGTTCCTGATATGGTATAGAATGGAACTATATTCCTTAGATCAGGAGGACGTTCATGGGACTTATAAGAGGTTTGATGGGACACGCTACCGAGACCGATCTGGAAAGGGTTCGGGAGGAGTTCGCATCCATGCTGATCGAGGGCGAGGATGTTCAGGCGGCTTACAAGCTGGTCAGGGACATGTTCGTCTTCACCGACAAGAGGCTCATAGTCATGGATAAGCAGGGTATGACCGGGAAAAAGGTATCCTATCTGACCGTTCCATACGGCAGCATAGTCTGTTTCTCCAAGGAGAGCGCCGGGCATTTCGATCTGGACGCGGAGCTCAAGATCTGGGTCAGAGGGCAGGACATACCTCTTACCTACGAGTTCAAAAAGGATTCAAGCATAGAGGACATATATCGGATACTCGGCGCCGCCGTGCTGTAGAAACCGGTCGGGCGTAACGGAAAGGCGGGCCCGGGATCGCGGTGTTTCCCCGATTCCGGGCCCGCCTTTTAACTCGATGTCAGAAAAAAGCCCTCGAGATAAGCGGTGCCACCTTAACTCCCAGTATGACGAACAGGGCTATCACGGCCGTCTCCACCCCGGCCCTGGGACTCACCGACCCCATAACCAGAGCGGCTCCCAGATCGGTCAGAACGCATACCGCCAGAGCTCCCCAGACGCCGAACTTGCCGAACACCAAAACCATCAGCATCAACAGAGGCACGGAAAACAGCGTCCCGACCAGGACGGTCTTCATCATCGACAGGCTTTCCTGCCCCGATATGACGTGCATCATCCCGGCCATCCTGGGACACACCACGAATAGGCCGAAGGCCAGAGAGCCGAGCAGCAGCTCCTTTCCCATGTCAATCACCGTCTTTCCACGATATGCCCCGATTTTACCCTCAAAAAGTTAGTTCTGCAATACTTTCGTCGTCGTTTTGTCCTGTAATCGGTTAAGCAGCTTTTCCACCTGATCCGCCAGTTTCATGGGGCTTTCGACGGTCACGAAGGGCGCGCTGGCCAGGACCCACCTTGCCACCGATTCCAGGGCGTTTTCGTGGATTCTGACCGTCATGGTGGACGAGCCGTCCTCTCTTTCCTCGAAGGTCTGGCTGGGATGCCAGGATGTCTCCGGTATGACCCGGGAGAGTGGTGGATCTATCCTGAGCTTAACGTCCACCTCTTTGCCGCCTCTGTAGGCGTACCAGCATGAGGACGCGTAGTCGGTAAGACCCTGATTTTCCGGAGGGCTTTCGTAGTCGGTGTCGGGCCACAGTAGGGCCTTGTCTATTCGGGATATGCGGTATGTCGCCCCTTGGGGCAGTTTGGGATGGCTTCCCCATAGGTACCAGGCGTGGGCCTGAAAGAAGACTCCCCATGGAGACACGAACCTGTCTTTGTCGTCGGGGTCGTCGTCGTAGGGCGATCGATAGGAAAAACGGACCGGTTTTTCCTCCTGTATCGCCTTTATCAGAAGGTGGAAGGTCCTGGGATCCATGGACGATACCGGGGTGGATACCACCGAGGCCAGGCCGAGAGTCTCGCCCTTTCGGACCAGGTCCGGAGGCAATATGGACGCCATCTTGGCCCAGAGGTCCTTCAGGTCCTCCTCCATATGGGGTAGAAAATGGGAGGCCATCTTGATGCCGGCCGCCAGCCCCTGTATCTGGGATTCCCTCAGTCGTATCTGGAGCACGAAGGTGCCTCTGTTCTTTAAACTGTACGAGTCGGAAGAGGGGTCGTACAGGATGTCGGCTCCGAACTCGTTTCTTAGATAGCTGAGGTCTCTCTGTAGGGTTCTGGCGGAGACCGACTCGGCGGTTTCCCTGATATCCTTCCCCGGGAGCACCGTGCGGGAGCAGAGTTTCTCCATTATGGAGTTCAGCCTTTTTATCCTGTTTGATCCGATCTCTTTGGGCATCGACAAGGTCCTTTCCGTTCGGCGTTTGGGTGCATACATCCCCATTTTAGACCTTAATGGCCGATCAGTCTCCCGCTTCCCCAAGATCGGTGAGATCTCCGTAATCTCTGTCCATGTTTCGCCTCAAACCGCATAGCATCCTCTCCACATTGTTCACAAGTCTTTCCGGCGATTGCGGTACGGCCAGAGGGGCCCTGGCCATTATCCAACGGGCCACCGTGTCCAGGGCGTTGGATCCCACAGTAACCTCCAGTAGCACCGCGTCTCTGGAAAGGCGAGTTATCCTCTGTGTCGGATGCCACAGCGTGGCGTCGATCACCGAGGAAAGTGGAGGCAGAACCAGTATGCTCACCTCGTGTTGAATCGTTCCGGGAGGGCCGGTCCAGCAAGCGGAACATAAATTCCCTGCGTCGGGCGGAATGGCGTAATTATCCCGGTCCCATACGATCAGGGATTTTATCTCGTGGAGGGGGTAGGTGTATCCCTCGGGGCGGTCGTCGTGGCTTCCCCACAGGTACCAGTAGTCGCCCTGAAAGAACAGCTCCCAGGGCGACACGATCAGATCGCCGGTCCCGGCGGTGGAGCAAACCAGTCTGACCGTACTTTTGGTCCTGATGGAGTCGACGAGACTCTCGAAGATCCTGGGGTCCAGCGAGGTCACAGGAAGGGCCCACACGGAGGCATCTCCCATAGCCTCCCCTTTCTGGCCCAGTTCCTCTGGAAGCACCGCCTTGATCCTGCTCCAGAGGGACGCCATCTCGTCCTTCAGATAGGGAAGGGCGTGGGAGGCCATTTTTATGCCCGCCATTAGGCCCATCACCTCCCTTTCGCTTACAGGGAAGGTCGGCACGAAGGACCCCCTGTTCTCTAGACGGTAGCTCTTTCTCCAAGGATCGTAGACTATGTCTGCACCGTGTTCGGTCCGCAGGAACTGAAGATCCCTTTCGAAGGTCCTCCTGGTGTTTGCGCAGGAGGTCGTCAGCAACGCATCCCCGTCGACCTCTCTGTGGAAGAGAAGCTGTCTCATTATGTTGTTCAGCCTTACGGCTCTGGCGGAGGATGTGCTTTTTCCCATCTTTAAGAGACCTGCCCGGCTATATGTCTCACGGTTCTGGATATCCTGCTGCAACGCTCTCTTATCCTATCGGAGCTTGTATCCGAAAGGCTGGAGCGGCAGTTCCTGATGGCTACCTCGACCAGTAGCTCCATGGTCTCGGTCTCCATCAATATTTGCCCCGAGTCCGACGGTATGTCTCCGGACATCCATTTGCGGAAGTACTCTATCTTATGGTCTATCTTCGACTTTATGACGCCGCTGAGCGGTCCCTCAGTGGAGTTCATCTCTCGGGACAGTTCGGATAGTTCCTTTATTATATTTTTCTTAATGGAAGGATCGAGAAATTGAGTTGTCCGATTCACGTTTTTCCCTCCTTAAATATGTTGTCGTCTACACTACTGTACCTATTAGGTGCGACAAGATAGGTCGGAGGGATCGTGAAAAATTTTTTTTGAGCGAAAAGAGCCGAAAACCCCATGCATGTGGGGTTTTCGGCTCTTTTTATAGCGCTTATCGATTTTTATGCTGTTTTTTAGTGATGCCCCGTTCCCAGGTAGGCGGCCTCGACCTCCGGGTTGGCCAGGAGTTCCTTCGACGGTCCCTCCATGGTGACCCTTCCGGTCTGAAGGACGTAGGCCCTGTGGGACAGCATGAGAGCCTGTCTGGCGTTCTGTTCCACCAACAGGATGGTCATGCCTCCTTCGTTTATGGTCTTGAGTTCCTTGAAGATGTCCTTTATCACTATGGGAGCCAGTCCCAGAGACGGCTCGTCCAGCAGGAGCACCCTGGGGGCCGACATGAGGGCCCTTCCTATGGCCAGCATCTGCTGTTCCCCTCCTGAGAGGGTCCCGGCGTACTGTTGCCGTCTCTCCTCCAGCCTGGGGAAGAGCTCGAAGACGTGGGCCAGGGTTCGGTGTATCTCCAACCTGTCCTGTCTGGGAAAGGCGCCCATCATGAGGTTTTCCTCCACCGTCAGCGGCGCGAATACCTTTCGTCCCTCCGGAGAGAGGGATACTCCCTGGTGAACAACCTGAAAGCTTTTGCTGGAGAGAGGCTTGCCCTCCAGAGAGACCTCGCCGGCCTGTCTGGGCACGTCGCCCATTATGGCGTTCATCAAGGTGGATTTTCCGGCGCCGTTGGCCCCTATGACCGAGACGATCTCTCCCTCGTAAACGTCCAGATCCACTCCGAGCAGGGCCTTTATTGCTCCGTAGCTTACCTCCAGTCCTCTGACCGAGAGAAGCGGTTTTTTGCCGTCCATCATTCCACCTCCTCGCCGAGATAGGCCTTGAGGACCTCCGGGTTGCCCTGTATCTCCTCCGGCGGCCCCTCGGCTATGACGGCGCCGAAGTTCAGACAGACCACGTGAGGACAAATCTCCATCACCAGCTCCATGTGGTGCTCTATGACCAGTATGGTGAGGTCGAACTCCTTGTGTATGCCCACTATAAGACCGTTAAGGGCCTGGACCTCCTCCGGGTTCATTCCCGCCGCCGGTTCGTCCAGCAGAAGAAGCTCGGGCCTTAGGGCCAGTGCTCTGGCTATCTCCAGCCTTCTCTGATGTCCGTATGGAAGTGTCCCTGCCATCCTGTCGGCGTCTTTGGCCAGGTTTACCTTTTCCAGATATTCCATGGCCTCGTCCCGGATGGTCTTTTCCGTCTTCTTCCACCGTCCCAGATGGGTGGCCGCTTCTAGGAAGGAATAGCGGTGGTGTCTCTGTCCGGCGGTCATGACGTTTTCCAGCACTGTGGAGCCCTTGAAGAGCCGCAGGTTCTGGAATGTCCTGGCTATGCCCAGTCCGACCGCGTCGCAGGTCCTCAGCCCGTTTATCTCCTTGCCGTTCGAGACGATGTGCCCCGAGTCCAGGGGATAGACGCCGGTTATCAGGTTGAATATGGTGGTCTTTCCCGCGCCGTTGGGGCCTATGAGCCCGGCCAGCTCCCCTTTTTCCAGGGAGAACGACACGTCCCTGACGGCGTGTACGCCTCCGAAGAACTTGTTGAGGTTGTCCAGTTCGAGTATGGCGGTCATGAGCGATCACCGCCTCTCCTGAAAAGTCGCTTCAAAAGGCCTCCTATCTCGTGCTGTCCCATCATTCCCTCGGGACGGAGGACCATCACCAGGACCAGAACCAGGCCGTAGATGAGCATCCTGTACTGAGATATGGGTCGGAACAGCTCGGTGACCATGGTTATGACGGTAGTTCCCAGGATACAGCCGCTCATGGAGCCCAGTCCTCCGAAGACCACCACGGCGGTCATCTCTGTGGACTTGAGCATGTCGAACATCATGGGCTGTATGAAGGATATGAACCCGGCGTAGAGCCCTCCGGCCAGGCCGCAGTAGAGGGCCGATATGGACAGGCTGGCCACCCTTATCTTGGCTACGTCGAATCCGAGAAGTGCCGCTGCGACGTGGTCGTCCCGACAGGCCTTGAGGGAGCGGCCGAACCGTCCGTTTATCAGACAGAACGCCGCTATCGCCATGACTATGAAGAAAGACAGCGCCACGGGCAGCGTGGTGAAGGTGTCTATTCCCGCCAGACCTCTGGCTCCGTTGGTCAGGCTCTGCCAGTTTTCCAGTATGAGCCTTATGGATTCGGCCAGACCTATGGAGGCTATGGCGTAGTAGTCTCCCATCAGTTTCAATGTGGGAAGCCCTATGAGATAGCCCACCACCATGGCGACTATTCCACCGGCCAGGACTGCCGGTAGCCAGGCGATGCCGTAGTCCAGCGTGAGTATGGCGGTGGTGTAGGATCCCAGGGCCAGGTAGGCTGCGTGACCGAGGGTGAATATCCCGGTGAACCCCGTGAGGAGCGATACTCCCATGGCCGCTATGGCGTTTATGAGCAACAGTATGAAAATACCTTCGGCATATGCTGACATGGCTACACCTTCTCCTTGACGTCTTTGCCGAAGAGGCCGGTTGGACGGACTATGAGGGTTACTACCAGCAGAGAGAACACGACCAGGTCTCTGAGCTGACTGGAAAGGAAGCCTGCCGTGAGCATCTCCGACAGTCCCAGGATCAGGCTGCCGACGACGGCTCCGGGAAGGGACCCCAGACCGCCTATGACCGCCGCCACGAAGGCCTTTATGGTGATCATTCCCAGCTGGGGATACAGGGTGTAGCGGACGGAGAGGAATATCCCTCCCACGGCCGCCAGAAGCCCGGCGACGAAGAATACTATGGAGATCAGCTTGCTGGTGTTGACCCCCATCAATCCCGCGACCCTTAGATCGCAGGCAGCCGCCCTGATCGCCAGTCCCCATTTCGTCTTGGTGAGGAAGAGCTGAAGCCCTCCCAGAAAGACGAATGCCGTTACCAGCGATATCAGGTCCAGTGCGCTGGTGGTGGCGTTTCCGAAGAGGTGAACCGGAGTGGTCGGTATGACCGGCGGCAGGGCTCTGAATCGACCTCCCGCCACTATGACGAATATGTTCTCGATGACTATGTTCATTCCCATCGAGGCTATAAGAAGATAAAGGGTGACCGAGGTCCTCTCCCTTATGGGTTTGTAGGTCAGTCTTTCGGTCGCTACGGCGGCGAAGCCCGCTCCTACCAGGGCTCCGAATCCGGCTATCCAGATGTTGAACCCCGCCGAGTTCAGGGCGAAATAACAGAAATAGCCACCTATTATAAGAAAACCGCCGTGGGCGAAGTTGGAAAACATAAGTATGGAATAAACCAGGGAATAGCCGACGGCTATGAGGGCGTAGATGGAGCCCAGGGATAGACCGTTTATTATCTGTTGTATCAGCGTTGCCACATTCCCAGCCTCCTCTCGTGAGGTCTTGATGAAAAGACGGGTGTGCTCCCGGCACACCCGTCTCGGGATAAGCTTATTTCGCCGTTTTTATTCGGGCTTGATCTTCTTGAAGAACTGTCCCTTGCCGTCCTTGGCTATCAGGACTATGCCGTCCTTGTTGAGGGGGTTGTGGAACTCGTCCATCGTTATGGTGGCGTGGTGGAGCTGTAGGTCCTTGGTGTCGGCCAGTGCCTGGGCTATCTTGACCGGGTCGGTCGAGTCGGCTCTGTCGATGGCGTCGAAGAGCCAGTACATGGCGTCGTATCCGAGGATGCCGTTGACGAACTCCTTACACTCGTCGTTGTACTTGGCCTTGTAGTCCTCGAAGAACTTGGCCATGTTGGGGTCGCTGGGGGAGACGTGGTTGATCCAGTAGGAGTTCTCCATAGACTTGCCGGCGATCTCCCACATGAACTCGGCGTAGCCGTCTCCGCCGACGAATACCAGGTCGTCCATGCCGAGCTCTCTGGCCTGCTTCATTATGAGGGCCATCTCCTTGCCCATGTTGGGAAGGACGAGTACGTCGGCTCCGGCCTCCCGGATCTTGGTGAGCTGGGCCCGGAAGTCCACGTCCTGGCCGCCCTTGAAGGCCTCGTCAGCGACGGTCTCTCCGCCGTACTCCTTGAAGCTCTTTATGAAGAACTCCCTAAGTCCCTGAGCGTAGTCGCTGGCTATGTCGTAGAGCACCGCGGCCTTGGTCTTGCCGAGTTCCTTGGCGGAGAACCAGGCTATGAGCTTGCCCTGATAGGGATCGGTGAAGCATATTCTGAAGCTGTAGGGGCGGACTCTGCCCTTTCTGTCGACCGTTACCATCGGGTTGGTGGAGACGGTGCCGATCTGGGGAACCTCGGCCCTGTTGACCAGAGCCGCCGTGGCTATGTTTATGCCGCTGGCGTTTGCTCCGACTATGGCCGATACCTTATCTTCCTCGAGAAGACGACGGACTGCGTTGACCGCGTCTTCCTGACGACCTCTGAAATCGTAGACGACCAGCTCGACCTTCCTGCCGTCGATGCCGCCCTTGGCATTGATCTCGTCTACGGCCAACTGTGCCGTGTTCTTCTCGGTCTGACCGTATGCTGCCCAGTCGCCGGTCAGAGCTGCTAGATACCCTATCTTGACTGTTTCCTCCGCCATGGCTCCGGCTGCCATCGTGCAGCAAAGAGCGGCGGCCATACAGAGAACAAATAATTTCCTCAAGTTTACTCTCTCCCCTTTCTGATGATAAAGATACTTCAGAGTTTCACATAAAATATTGTACCAGATTCACGGTGCGAAACAAAGCTCCGAAGGCTAATATTTCAGAAAGTTAAGAGGACTCTTTCGAAAAAGAGCCCTCCAGTCTTCAATTCGTTCTGTTTTTAAGTTCAGAAAACGGGTATTCGGTTTCAGCGGAAAAACAGCAGTGGAAGCATCAAAACCATGCCGTGTTTTAAAGAGGAGAGGTTGCAACCTCCTCCGATGGAGTCGTCTCCCTTTGTTTTAAAGGACCATATGGACGAAGATGCCTCAAGCCCCTCCGAGTTTTTGGCCACGACCCACCAGAGGTATTCCCTTCCCTCCGAAACCTGAACGTCGAACAGGGGATCCTGGAGATTGGACGCTATTTTCTCGGATGAAGAGGCGTCTTTGCCGAAATAAAGGTCGAAATACATGTTCGGTAGGGAGGATTTCCACCTCAGGGTGACCTTTCCGTAGGGGATGCTCGTCCCTTTATCCGTCGGATAGACAGCCTCCAGCTCTCCGGCCTCGAGTTCCGCAGTGGTGAAGCGCCATACCGAAGACTGTACGACGTCGCCGCTGGCGCTTGTTCCGGAGACCTGCCAGTAATAGGAGGTTCCCGACGCTGCCGAGACGTCCGCCATAGGCAGCGAGTTATCTCTGAGAGATATCGGAGACATGGAGCCTGCGCCGGTTCCGAAAGACAGGCTGTAGGTGGCGTTGTCCATCGCCTCCCACGTAAGGGTTATGGTGCCGGGTTCGACGTCGCTGGCGTTGTTGGCGGGAAAGACCGCGTCCAACGATGCGGCTTCGGAAAGTCCTGAGAAGGCGAAAAACGCGAAAATGGAAATAAATAAAGTCCATCTCTTTATCGGGCAGATCATTGCATCTCCTCTTTTCTTTTTAATTCATCCTGTCCCGACAATATATTAGCAGAAAACTATCGGACGTCAAAAGTACCTTATGGAGACCTCCTTGAGGTGTTTCTCCTCCAGCACCGTCGCCATGGCCTTTACTATGTTGCGCCTTATCTCTATCTCCACAGGAAGGGTAGGATCCTGATGGGCTTCGTTTATCCTGGTTCCCACCACGAAGTTTATTACGTCGTTGTCCAGCAGCAGTCGGGCCAGTTCCGACGCGGGGTTGTCCTCCTCCAGCCCTCTCTGGCTCTCCAGTATCTTCTTGGCCTCGGTCAGGGTAAGTATCCCCTCGGTTATGAGGTCCACCCCCTCCATGGAGGATCGGGGCGGAACTCCGGGAGACCAGCTTTCCAGGTCGGTCTCTATGGACCTGCCCAGTCTGCGGCCCACTATCTCCGCCGTGGTGCCTCCGCATATCACCTTGGTTCCCTCGAACTCCTTCAAAATGGTAGCGTACTCTCCGTCCCTATCCTTCGAGAAGGGAGGCCCTGTGAGGAGTACGAGATTCCTGGGCCTGCGAAAGTACATCACGGCGCAGGTCATGTCGTCGCCGCTCCTCCTGGACGGCTCCTTCGAGATGGCCTCCTCCATTATCCTGACCGCCAGATCTCCGGCGGATATGTCCGGCCTTCGTCGGACCGTCTTCAGCACGAAGGAGCGGCATCCCTCCTCTCCCCAGCCCAGGGGGTGGGAGTAGGTGCCCATTCCTGACTGGGTTATGCCGTCGGACATGATTATTATGCGGTCCTCCGGTTGGGTCAGTATCTCGGACATCCTTATCTTCCTGTCGTTCCACTTCGGTGACTCGACCTCCCGGTACGACAGGGGAAGGACCTCTCCGTCCCGGATGACTATGGAGGACGGGTTGTCCATCTCTATCATCCTGGTCCATCCCTTCAGGACGCTGTCCACCACGGTGAAGGTGGCGTAGCTTATCTTCCTGACCTGGCAGATCGGAAGGGCCTCCATCATGATCTCCGCCGAGTGGAGAAAGTCCATGTCGCTGGCGGCGAAGCGGAGGGCCATGGTGGCCGTCATGGAGGAAAGTATGTTCGCCTTCACCCCGCTGCCCAGTCCGTCCGAGAGCACCGACAGCACCCGGTTTTTATCGGGCATGCGGTGACTTAAAAAGGAGTCTCCGCAGATACCCTGCCCCTCCTTGGCCCTCTGTGCCACGTCCACCTCCAGAAAGAGAGGCCCGTTCAAGAGGTCCGCCCCCTGGGTTTAGGGTCCGGGTCGTTCTCCGATCCGTAACCCTCGGCGATGTCCCTGAGGAGTATCTCGGTGTCCGCCATGTGCTCTCCCAGGCGGCAGGCTATCTCCTGCACCGTCGCCAGGTTCTTCCTTATGACCTCGTTGGCCCTGTGGGCTATCTGGTCCCTCCGTATCTCCCGGCGGGTGACGTCCAGTATCACCGCTCCCACCGTCAGATGAGGCTCTATGGAGAACACCGTTATCTCGAAGAGCTTTTCCCCGGCCCTGAAATGGTCGTAGTGGACGTCCTCGTCGGTGTCCAGCACGCCCTCTACCAGATGGGCGAAGGTCGGGGCTATCCGGGCCAGTCTCGCTCCCTTGAGGCCGTCGGAAAGGTCGTAAAGGCCGGCGGTCTCGGGACCCATCAGGTTGGCGAACCTCTCGTTGCACTCCACTATGCTCAGATCGTGGTCGACTATGACGACGCCGGAGGGCATGCTCCTGAGGAGGGCGTTGGCCTTCTTCTGGGCCTTCTTCCTCATGTAGGAGACGCACATGGTGACCTCCGCCCGTCCCAGCACCAGGGCCTTCGCCATGGCACGACATGTGTCGTAGCCGCAGCCGCCGCAGTTCAGCTCGTCCTCCTCGGAGGTCTTGCCTATCATCCTGAGGGCCAGCTTTATCTGTTCCTCCGTCACGTTCCCCTCGTCCGATCTCTGAGGTAGGTAGGGCTCGTCCACCGGCACCGAGACAGTGCGGGCAGGGGCCTTCTCCAGAGGTCCGGCGAAGTCCTTGACGTTCATCCATCGAGACAGGCTGGAATGGCTTTTCTGAGAGCCCGGGCCGTTGATGCACCCTCCCGGGCAGGCCAGGCACTCCATGAAAACCGGAACGGAAAAGCCCCGGGGATCTACCTTGTCCAGAGCCCTCTGAAGGGAGTTCATCCCTGATATGGTCAGGAAACGGACGTCGGGAAACTCTCCCGATGCCTTTATGGTCTCTATCATCCCGCCCTCTATGGGGTAGTGGGTTCCCTCGTCGGCCTTGACGGGAAAGAAGTCCTCCGGACCGTCGTCGATACGATCCAGGTCTATGCCCCTCTCCTCAAGCCAGGCCCTCAGGTCCTTGAACGTCAGGGAGCAGGCCAGCATGTCGCCGTGGCCGTCGGCCTCGACCTTCTTGGCTATGCAGGGACCGAAGAAAACTATAGGGGCATCCGGTCCGGCGGCCCGCCGGATCAGCTTGCAGTGGGCCAGAAGGGGCGACAGCACCGGGGTGAGGCATTTTGTAAGGTGGGGAAGATACCGTCTGACGTACTCCACCGCGCTGGGGCAGGCGGTGGACAGATACAACCCCGGTCCGGCGTCCCTGAGAAACTCCGCCAGGGACGCCGTTACCTCCTGGGCTCCCAGGGCGGTCTCACCGATCTCGGCGAACCCCAGGGCCTTCAGGGCACGGATCATCCTTCCCGGAGACACGTCGGGAAACTCGCCCACCCAGGAGGGAGCTATTGAAACGTAAACCGGTTTTCCCGATCTCAGAAGTCTCTCCGCCTCTGGTCTGTCGTCCCTTATCCTCTTCGCCCCTACCGGACATATCTCTACGCATCTTCCGCAGAGGACGCAGTGGTCCGATATCTCCTGGGCGTGTCCGTTCTCGATCTTTATGGCCTTTACAGGACAGGCCCGGACGCACTTGTAGCAGTCTTGGCAGTCGTTCTTGACCGTGTATATGGGGAAGGTTCCGGGGTCCGCGGTTACGGGGATCATGGTTTAGCTCCTCCTAGAAGGGTCTCCTCCAGGATGGAAAGGATGTCCTCTTTCTTCACCCCGTTGAAAAGCCTTCCGTCCACGGTTACGTTAGGGCCTTTAAGGCATTCACCCTCGCATCTGCTGCCCTTCAGAAGTACCTGGTCCTCCAGGCCGTTGTCTTTCAGAAAGGTCTTTATCTCCAGGAGGTTTTCCTGATTTCCTCTGGAGAAGCAGGAACTGCCCATGCATATCACTATGGTGTGGCTGATCACCGCCCGACTCCCCTTTCCCCTTATCGATCGGATTTACTCTAGCCCAACGACCTAACTGCCGAGGCTACCTTTTTCAGCCCCTCCTGTAGTATGGACCTCGGGGTGGCGATGTTCAACCTGGCGAAACCCTCTCCGCCGTTGCCGAACATGGCTCCGCTGTTCATGGCCACTCCGGCGTTTATGAGAAACTCGTGCAGCTCCTCCGGAGACATGTTCAGGGCTCTGAAGTCCACCAGAGGTACGTAGGTTCCCTCGGGACGCACCAGCTTGACGGAGGGGATCTCCCTGACGAGGAACTCCTCTATCATGTCCAGGCTGCCCTCCAGGTACTCGAGCAGTTCGTCCAGCCAGGGACCGCCGTGTCTGTAGGCCGCCTCGAAGGCCGGTATGGACATGCAGGATCCGCCTCCGACGTGGACCGAATCCAGTACCGAGTTGAACTTCTCCCTCAGCTTCTCGTTCGGGATGACCACGGCCGAGGCCTTGAAGCCCGCTATGTTGAAGGTTTTGCTGGGAGCCATGAAGACGGCGCATTTTTCCCTTATCTCAGGGGAGACGGTAGCTATCGGGCGATGGACGTGGCTTTTGTATATCACGTCGCAGTGGATCTCGTCGCTCACCAGCACGACGTCGTGTTCGACGCAGAGATCCGCCACCGCTCTGAGCTCATCCTCGGTCCAGACCCTGCCCGCCGGATTGTGGGGGTTGCAGAGGATCATCATCCTCGCCCCGTCGAGCTTCTTTTTGAGGTCCTCCAGATCCATGGTGAAGCGGCCGTTTTCGTATTTAAGAGGACTGGTCAAGGGGGTTCTGGCGTTGAGCCGTATTTCCTCCTCGAAGTGATGGTACACTGGAGGCTGGATGACGATCTTGTCGCCCGGCTCGGTGAAGGCCATCAGGGAAAGGCCCATGGCCGTGACGATTCCGGGAGAATGGGTTATCCAGTCTCTCTCTATCTCCCAGCCGTGTCTCTTGCCGACCCAGTCTCTGAAGGCGTCGTACCAGCTGTCGGGATAGCGGGTGTAGCCGAATATACCGTGTTCCACCCGGTCTCTGAGGGCGTCTATTATCTCCGGAGGGGCCTTGAAGTCCATGTCGGCCACCCAAAGAGGGGTGAGATCCCTGCTGCCGAAGGTGTCCTCGAGGCCGTCCCACTTCTCGCAGTTGGTGCCACGTCGTTCTATGATTTCGTCGAAGTCGTATTTTCTCATCTCTATTGTCAGCTCCTTTGATCCATGGTGCTTTTTCTGTGCCTTACGAAGAGCCATTATATCTCGAAAATAGATAAACCGAGTTTTTTTGTATCGCTTTAGGGGATTTTCCCTTAGAATATGCTGGGTTTTTTCGTGTCGTAATTATTTCAATCGGGGGATTGGTAGACGTGAGCACGGCGAATTTTTTCCAGATTCTGGGAGGAATAGGGCTGTTTCTCTACGGCATAAAGCTGATGAGCGACGCCCTTCAGGATCTGGCGGGCGACAGGCTCAGGCAGCTTATAGCTTCCTTGACCAGCACGCCTGTCAAGGGTGTCATAATAGGCGCTTTGGTGACGGTCCTTATACAGAGCAGCAGTGGAACCACCGTCATGGCGGTCAGCTTCGTCCAGGCCGGTCTGATGACCTTGAAGCAGGCGGTCGGGGTGATAATGGGGGCCAACGTAGGCACCACCGTTACGGCCCAGCTCATAGCCTTCAAGATAAAGGACTACGCACTTCCCATAGTGGGAGTTGGGATGATTCTGGCGGTCTTCGGAAAGAGCAAGAGACAGAAGTATCTCGGAAACGGCCTGGTGGGGTTCGGCCTGCTCTTTCTCGGGATGACCACCATGGAGGACTCTATGAGGTTTCTCCGGGGTCGTCAGGACATATTCCTGGCCTTCGGACACAACCCGTTTCTCGGCATACTGGCCGGTACCGGGCTTACCATGCTGGTACAGTCCAGCTCCGCCACGGTCGGCCTGACCATAGCCATGGCGGTTCAGGGTCTACTTCCTCTGGACTCGGCGATTCCCATACTCATGGGGGACAATCTGGGGACCACCATAACCGCCATACTGGCCTCGATCGGCGCCAGCCGCTCGGCCAAGCAGGCGGCTGCGTCTCACGTGCTGTTCAACCTGCTGGGGGTGTGTATATTCCTGGCCGCTATGCCTCTATACAAACACGTGGTGCTGGCCACCTCCCACGATATAGCCAGGCAGATAGCCAACGCCCACACCCTTTTCAACATCACCAACACCCTGATTTTCCTGCCCTTCACCACGCCCTTCGTGGCTCTGATAAAGAGGATAATACCCTCCGACGCCAAGGAGATGGATACGGGCCCCCTCTATCTGGACTCTAAGCTCATATCCGCCGCCCCCGCCGCCGCGGCCGACGCGGTCCGAAAGGAGGTCCTTCGGCTCGGACACATCGCCCTCGATATGCTGGGAGACGTCCACAAAGCCTTCGTAGAGGACGATCCCAAGATGATAGACCAGGTCAACCAGACGGAGAAGATAGTCAACGAGATGACCCACAGGATAGCCAACTACGCCTCGGAGCTATGGGAGCATCACGTCTCCAGCGACCTTTCCCAGGTGCTGTCCTCCTACGTCAACGGCCTGGGGGACATAGAGAGGATAGGCGACCACGCCCAGAATCTCATAGAGATGTACGAGTACAAGAGAGAGCACAAGCTGTTCTTCTCCGAGACGGGAATGGCCGAGTTCGAGCAGATGTACGACCTGGTGAGACGCTCTCTCTCCCTCGGTCTGGAGGCCATAGAGAAGGAGGACCTGGCCAAGGCCAACGAGGTGGCCGAGGTTCTGGAGGAGGAGATCGACGAGATGGAGCAGAGGCTTCGCAAGAGCCACATACACCGTCTGAACGAGGGAACCTGCTCCCCCTCCGCCGGAGTGGTCTTCATAGATATACTGAGCAATTTCGAGAGGATAGGGGACCACGCCCACAACCTGTCCCTCATAGTGAGGGATATGCACAGGCTCCACCACGGAGAGGCCTAGGCCGTCTCCGTCCTGTTCCGTCCCGATTCCTTGGCTCTGTATAAAGCCTGATCCGCCCTGGCGATGGTGGTCTCTCTGGACTCGCCGGGGCGGTGCTCCGCCACTCCCAGGCTGACCGTGATCGGTACGGTAACGTCTCCGTCCTCGTAGGGTGATGTCTCGACGGCCCGGCGGATCTTCTCCGCGGCCTTGGCGGCGTCTCCTTTTTTTCTGTCCTTGAGCAGGACGATGAACTCCTCTCCGCCCCAACGCCCGCAGACGTCGTCCGGCCCTATGGCCTTGGTCACCACGTCGCACACGTGTTCCAGAACCCTGTCTCCCATTAAGTGACCGTAGGTGTCGTTTACGTGTTTGAAGTGGTCTATGTCCATCATGGTCAGGGAACAGTGATCTTCGAAATTCTCCAGGAAATGAGCGAAAGCCAGGTCGAAAGCCCGGCGGTTCCATATGCCTGTCAGCTCGTCCACAGAGGCCAGCCTCTCCACCCTGCGCTCGTAGCTTCTGACTATCAGGGCTACCAGGAAGGTGACGACGAGGGTTATGAGTCCTCCCACCACGATGTTTATTGCCAGGGTGTGTCTTATTGCTTTCGTTACGTCGTCCTCGTTTTGCTCCACGAACAGATACCAGTCGAACTCGGGGATGTAGCGGCTGTCCAGGTGTATGGTGTGTCCCTGCCGGTCGAAGGTCCTTGAGATGGGAACGTCTTCCCTTCGGGACAGGATCTCCCTGGCCAGTTCGTCCCTCTCCAGGCGGTCGAACAGGGTCCTTCTGTCGTCGGTTCCGTCGTCAGAGGCACGGAGGGTTATGGTGCCCTCTCCGTCGGTGAAGTAGATCTCCCGGTCGTATCTCTCTCTGTACTGGGCTATCAGCTTGGTAACAGCGTTGACCGTCAGGCCTATCCCCGTGGCTCCGATGAAGTTGCCGTCGTAGTCGAAGACCTTGTAGTTTATGAATATCGTCATGGCGTCTTCGTTGGCCATGTCTATGTCGACGTTTATCTCGTAGGGGTTTTTCATCCGCTTGACCCTGTAGAACCACACGTCCCTCTCCGCGTCGGGAGACACCCTCTTCAGTATTCCGTCGGAATGATAGTAGATCTCCGTTTTGTCGGAGACGAAAAAGGCGGTTATGGCGTCGAACTTGAGCTGTATCTCCTTCAGATAACGGGTCATCCTGTAGGGGTCTCTCTCTCCGTCCAGCACCCAGTCCCTGACGAAGGTGTCGTGGGCCATGGAGGAGGATATGAATATGGGGATCAGGAGGTCTCTTCGTATCTCCGAGTAGACAGTATCCCCCGTCAAGGGAAGGTCGTTGTTGACGATCTCCTTCCTTAACGAGTACAGAGACACGGTATAGTTGGCGACGCTGGTGGCGACGAATCCAAGAAATAACAGCAGGGCCGCCAGGATCAGGTGCTTCTTTTCGGCGATACGATTCATGAGACCTCCGTTTTTCGACTTTCTATATGCCCAGGTTCATGGATATCCTGGAGCAAATGTCCTTTAGCTCCGGTATGAGCTCCTTTATGGCCTTCTCGTCTAACCTGACGGTAGGGGCCGCCACGGAAAGACAGCCGAATATCCTGTGGGGCGGCTCGAATATGGGGACCGCTACGGAGATGACCCCTTCCTCTCTCTCTCCGTGGCTTATGGCGTAACCCCTCTCCCTTATGGACGCCAGCTCCGACAGAAACGACTCCCGGTCCGTTATGGTCGTCCCGGTTATGGGGTAGGCCTTCTCTGCCTCCTTCAGAGCGTAGGATTCGTCCGAATAGGCCAGTATGCACTTTCCTCCGGCACCGGCCCAGAGGGGGAAGCGGTCTCCGACCCTAACCACGCACGACATGAATAGCAGGCTCTCCACGTGTTCGTAACATACCCTGTAGTCGTTTTCCAAGACGTAGAGGGTAACGGCCTCCTTGGTCTTGTCCCTTATCCTTTTCATCAGGGGGTAGGCGTGTTTAACCACCGATATGTTGTCCTTGGCCAGAAAGCCGTAGTGGTAGAGCTTCGGCCCCAGACAGTAGGACTTGTCCCTGTCGTTTCTATGGAGAAGTTTAAGCGCGACCAGGGAATTGAGCAATCTGGAGACGGTGCTGGTGGAGAGATCTACCCTCTCGGAGAGCTCCTTCAACGTTAGATGGGTGTCGTCCAGGGTGAAGCAGTCCAGAATGGATATCGCCCTGTCCAGAACCCTTACGGATTTTTCGTTCCCTTCTTTGATGATAAACCCCTCCCATATGACTTTCGTTCCGCTCTTTTCTCGGTTTAGCCTCGTTTTACCCGGAACGTTACGATCCTAAACGTCGATTTCGGAAAGATCAAGCGGATAGCTTTTGAAAAAGTGTGCGAATTCCTTGACATGGAGAAAAGAGTGATGTATGTTTCAGGTACATTCCATTGCACAGCATTCGTTACCACGTAGTGGGATTTTAGAGCGAATCTCGTTCTATGTAAAGCCCTTTCGCACGAAAATCCCGACGAGATCTTGTTCGGGAAGGACGGCAAGTAACTAAAGTTCAGGAGGAGATCCCATTGAACAGAGATTTGGTAGCCTTTCAACTAGTTCGTTTTCTTGAGTCCCGAGGGGTGGAGAAGGTCTTCGGCCTGTGCGGCCACACGGTCATAGGCCTCCTGGACGCCTTCAGGGAGAGCGAGCGGATCGAGTACATCTCGGTTCGGCACGAGCAGATAGCGGCCCACGCCGCCGACGGTTACTCCAGGGGCAAGAACAAGGGAGTTCCGGGAGTTCTCATGACCCATCTCGGGCCCGGACTTACCAACGCCACCACCGGGGTGGCCGAGGCCGGTCTGAACTCCATCCCCATGGTCGTCATAGCGGGAGACGTCCCCAGCAGCTACTACGGTCGTCATCCTCACCAGGAAGTGAACATGCACGGCGACGCGACCCAGTTCGAGATATACAAGCCCTTCGTCAAGAGGGCCTGGAGGGTGGACCGCCCCGAGCTTTTGCCGGAGATAATGGACAAAGCCTTCCGCCTCGCCGTCACAGGCCGTCCCGGTCCGGTGCTGGTGTCGATACCTATGGACATCTTCTCCATGGAGCTGGACGTTAAGTTCTTCCAGCGCCGCTACGACAACATGCCCGAGCTGCCCAAGCCCGGAATGGACATCTCCGACGCCGAGAGGATAGCCCGGATGTTGGGCGAAGCCAAGAACCCCATACTCTACCCCGGCGGCGGGGTAATATCCAGCGGGGCCTCCAGGGCCCTCACCGAGCTGGCGGAGCATCTCACCGTTCCCGTACTCTACAGCCTTATGGGCAAGGGGTCCATCTCGGACGACCACCCCATGGCGGTCGGCATGACCGGTTTCTGGGGAACGGAGTTCAACAACTCCATGGCGATGAAGGCCGACGTCATGATGGCGGTCGGTACCCGCCTTTCCGAGGCCGATTGCAGTTCCTGGTACAGGGACGAGACCTTCAACATCCCTCCGACGAAACTCGTCCATATAGATATAAACCAGGAGGAGATCGGACGCAACTACAAGACCGAGATAGGAGCCATCTGCGACGCCAGGAAAGCCCTCGAGGCAATTCTCGACGCCGCCAGGAGGATATATCCCGATGGAGTGAAGAGACCGGGCCTGGCCGAGTCGATCTCCGAGTCCAAGAGCGCCTACCGGGCGTCTCTGGTGGAGGCTCAGATCTCCGGACAGTTCCCCATGAGACCGGAGAGAATCCTGGCGGACCTTCGAGAGGCCCTTCCCAAGGACGGCTACGTGGTCGCCGACGTCGGCTGGAACAAAAACGGAGTCGGACAGCAGTTCCCCATTTACGAGGCGGGAACCTTCGTGGCACCCGGCGGCCTCTGCACCATGGGATACGGTCCCTCCGCCGCCCTGGGAGTCAAGGTGGCCTGCCCGGACAAGAAGGTGGTCGCTCTCATCGGAGACGGAGGAATGGGGACCAACGTGTCGCCTCTGGCCACTGCTGCGGAGAAGAACATAGCCGTGGTATGGGTGGTCATGAACAACTGCGCATTCGGCACCATAGCGGGACTGGAATATCAGCACTACGAGCATCACTTCGGAACCCTCTTCACCAGAGAAGGCGAGCCCTACTCTCCCGACTTCGCCGCCATCGCCAGGGCCTACGGCATAGAGGGAGAGAAGGTCGAGTCCGCCGAGGACTTCAAACCCGCTCTGGAGAGGGCCCTGGCGTCCAACAAGCCCTATCTCATAGACGTCAGCATGGAGAACGCCCCGGTGGTCACAGCCGGATGCTGGAACATAAACGATATCTACGTCAAGAGAGGCGGCAGCAAACCCGGAAGGGTGTGGGAATGATGGTTCGTCCTCTTCCCGGAAAGCCCTTGAAGGTCCGAAACGCCCTGTTGGGCGGAGAGGTTCCCCTGGTATGCGTCCCCCTGGTCGGCTCGACCGGGGAGGACGTCATGGCGGAGGTGGAGAACCTCTCCTCCATAAATCCGGACATCATAGAGCTGCGAATAGATGCCTGGGACGTGGTCGAGGATCTTGACTCGTCGATGGACCTCCTTCGCAGGGTACGCTCCGCCGTGGGAGATCTTCCCATCATCCTCACCTGTCGCGGACATTGGGAGGGCGGTATCAAGGAGGTGTCCGAGTCGGCCAAGGACGGCATATACATAGGGGCGATCTCGGAGAAGCTTGTCGAGCTGGTGGACAAGGAACTTTCCTACGGCTACGAGAAGCTCTCGGAGGTCAAGGCTCTGGCGGAGAATGCGGGAATAGGGCTTATAGTCTCCTATCACGATTTCGACCGGACCCCCTCTCTCTCCTTCATCTACTCTCAGTTGGCCACCCAGATCCGTTTCGGCGCCGACGTCGCCAAGGTGGCTCTGATGCCGAGATCGGAGGAGGACGTTCTGAAGGTGTTCGAGGCCACCCTGGCGGTCCGCAGGGACTTCCCCGACGTTCCCCTGATAACCATGTCCATGGGAGCTCTGGGACAGGTCAGCCGTCTGGCCGGAGGGCTTTACGGATCGGACCTCACCTTCGCGGTCGGAAGCGCCGAGTCCGCCCCGGGACAGATCCCGGTGGAGCGGATGCACGGGGCCTTCGATCTACTTTATCGTTAGTCGAGGAGGCAAAAAAGAAGATGGCACACAGGTATTCTCTGGCTCAGCTTACCGTTCTCGGATGGGCTCCACCCGAGATGATCTACAACGCCCACACCCTGGGCTACGACTGCGTGGGGATAAGATCCATAACCATGGGGGTCAAGGGCGAGAACGACTACGATATCTACAGGAACAGGGAGATGTTCGACCTGACCCGCAGGGCCATGGACGAGACCGGGGTGGCAATAAACGATATCGAGCTGGCCAAGATCGCCGACGGAGTCGACGTCCGGAACTACGAGGGCCCCTTCGAGGCGGCGGCGGAGCTGGGAGTCAAGAACGTCATAAGCAGCATATGGACCGACAAAAAAGACTTCTATCTGGATCAGTTCGCCACTCTGTGCGATCTGGCCAAACAATACGGCATCACGGTGAATTTGGAGTTCGTCACCTGGGCGTCGATCCGCACCCTGAAGGAGACCAGAGAGGTCCTCGACACGGTAAAGAGGGACAACGCTGGAATCATGGTAGACACCCTTCACCTGTACAGGTCCAGGGTGGATCCGGCGGAGCTGGACGACTGTCCTAAGGAGCTCTTCCACATGGCCCATATCTGCGACGGCCCGGCGGAGATCCCCGACTGGGACGACAAGGAAAGCCTGATACACACCGGAAGGGACGAACGCTACTACGTGGGCGAAGGTGCCATCGACATAGCCGGCGTAGTCCGCCGTCTTCCGGACGACGTGGTCCTCTCCATAGAGCTTCCCCATCTGAAGAGAGAGGGAAGCTGGGGATCTATGGAACACGCCAAGCGCTGTCTGTCCACGGCCAAGGATTACATGGTCGAAAACGGAATTCTGTAGGCTAAAAAATCAGTATCGCAAGGAGAGATTTGTTATGGCTAGTAAAGAGATAACTCCGGAACAGCTCGAGGTGCTGGAGAAACTTGTAGAGAAGGCCCGCCGGGTTCAGGGAATCATAGAGAACTACGATCAGGAGAGGGTCGACCGCATGTGCCGCGCCGTCGCCTGGGCTGCGGGAAATCCGGAGAACTTCGACAGACTCGGCAAGATGGGAGTCGAGGAGAGCGGAGCGGGAGACTGGAACGGACGTTACGGCAAGAGACACAAGATCCTGGGAGTTCTAAGGGACGCACTGAGACAGAAGAGCGTCGGAATGGTGGAGTTCAATCCCGAGAAGGGGCTGGCCCGCTACGCCAAACCGGCGGGGCTGATAGTTTCCCTCATCCCCATGACGAACCCGGAGCTCACCCCCATAGTCACCGCCATATACGCCCTGAAGGCCAGGGACGTGGTCATATTCTCGCCCCACCCCAGGACCAAGAAGACCACCTTCGAGGTCGTTCGTCTTATGAGAGAGGCCCTCAAGGCCATAGGCGAACCGGAGGACTTCCTCCAGTGCGTCGAGTCCCCCAACATGGCCATGGTGAACAAGATCATGACCATGGGGGACCTGATAATGGCCACGGGAGGCCCCGCCATGACCAAGGCGGCCCACAGTTCGGGCAAGCCCGCCTACTGTTCCGGCGCCGGAAACGCCACCATGATCTTCGACGAGACCACCGACGTCGAGATCGCAGCCAGAAACACCAGGATCAGCAAGACATCCGATTTCGGCTCCGGATGTTCCGCCGACGGAAACCTGGTTATCTACGGCGGGATATACGACGCCATGGTTGAGGCCCTGAAGAACGAGGGCGGCTATCTGGCCACCGACGATCAGAGGGAGATGCTGAAGAAGGCCATGTGGGACGAGGAGGGGCACCGCATAGTCGCGACCGTCGCCGTGGCTCCTCAGAAGCTGGCCAAGGCCGCCGGTTTCGAGATCCCGGAGGACCGCAAGTTCATAATGGTCGTCGGCGACGGGATCGGCAAGGAGTACAAGTTCTCCGGGGAGAAGCTTACCACCCTGCTGACACTGCATCGTTACGAAGGCGAGTTCGAGAACGCCCTGAAGATGATGGACGAGATCTACAAGGTCGGAGGCAGAGGCCACTCCTGCGGGATCTACAGCCACGACGACGACCATATCGACCGTCTTGCACTGAGGGCTCCCGTCACCCGCATAATGGTCCGTCAGCCCCAGTCCAAGGCCAACGCCGGCAGCGCCGAGAACGGAATGCCCATGACATCCAGCATGGGATGCGGCGTATGGGGCGGTAACATGGTGTCGGAGAACATCTCACTGAAACACTATATGCAGAGCACCTGGGTGGCCCGTCCCATAGTGAAGGACCAGCCCGACGAGGCGATACTCTTCGGGGAGTTCTTCGATCCCTCTAAAAAGAAACCGCAGTAGACTACTGTAGCTGTTTGAGCGGCGACCCGGCCTTCGGGCTCCGTCGTCGCCCAACCACCCAGCGGAGGTGATACAGGTGAAGATAATTCGATGGCTGAACGATCACCTGGAGGAGTACGTTTTAAGCGGGCTCCTGGTGGTGATCGCCAGCGTCATGATGCTACAGGTGATCATGAGATACGTGTTCAACAACTCGCTTTCCTGGGCGGAGGAGGCCTCCCGTTACGCCTTCATATGGTCTGCCCTCGTAAGCATCGGTTACAGCATCAAAGAGAGAAACATACTGAGGGTCGATACCCTGATAGAGGCCCTTCCCAAACCTCTCAGAAACCTGATGACAAATCTGGGAAATCTGACCGTGGTGGCTTTCTTCGGCTATCTGTCCATAGCTGCCGTGCCGGCGGTCCAGAGGGTTATGAGAAGCAGTCAGACCAGCCCGGCTCTCAAGGTACACATGGGATGGATCTATATGGCCGCCGTAGTGGGATTTCTCCTCGCTACCTTCAGGGCGATCCAGCGTTTCAGGGCCGATATTAGGGATTCGAGCGGAAAGGCGGAGCTTTAGACATGATTTTATCCATGATTCTCATCCTTCTGGGTGGTCTTCTCCTGGGTATACCCATTGCGGTGGCTCTCGGTTTCTCCACCATTCTTCCGTCCCTGATGGACTCGGCCTTTACCGCCAACGTACAGTACGTCGTTCGATGTGTGGTCAGCGCTCTCGATAGCACTCCCATGCTTGCCATTCCACTTTTCATACTTTCCGGAAACATAATGACGAAGGGAAAGATCTCCGAGAGGCTGTTCAACTTCTTTGCCTATTTCATCGGGGATTTCCCGGCGGGAATACCAATGACCGCCATAGTCACCTGTCTTTTCTACGGAGCCATATCGGGCTCCGGCGTCGCCACCACTGCGGCGGTGGGCGGGATGGCCATACCGTTTCTTACCTCCCTGGGCTACGACAAGGTCTACAGCGCTGCTCTCATCGCGACGGCCGGGAGTCTCGGGGTCATAATCCCTCCGAGCATCCCTTTCGTCACCTACGGGGTCGTTACCGGCGTCTCCATCGGCAGTCTCTTCATAGCCGGGATAATTCCCGGCATACTGATAGGCCTGAGCCTCATGGTATATGCCTACATCTACGCCAAGGTTCACGGAGAGGACAGGGAGAAGATATCCGCAAAGGTCCAAATCCTCAGATCCTGCGGTCTCTGGGTGCTCCTGAAGGAGAGTTTCTGGGCCCTTCTGGCTCCGGTCATCATCCTGGGCGGCATCTACGGAGGCATCGTCACCCCGACTGAGGCGGCGGCTGTATCGGTGTTCTATGCCCTTATCGTCTGCATCTTCATCTATAAGAGTCTGACCTTAGGTTCTTTGGGGGAGATATTGACCGACACGGTCAAGTCCTACGCTCCGATAGTGGTCCTTCTTTCTCTGGCGATAGTATTCGGCCGTGTATTGGCCCTCTTACAGGCCCCCGCGGTGTTGAGGGACTTCGTTCTGACCAACTTTGCCGGAAACAAGTACATCTTCCTCTTCGCGCTCAACGTGATATTGCTCATCCTGGGCATGTTCATGGATGTCGGACCGGCCATAGCCATACTGGCACCCATGATGCTCACCTCCGCCGTCGCATTGGGCGTCAGTCCGGTACACCTGGGCATCATCATGGTGGTCACCCTGGCGATAGGCATGGCGACTCCGCCGTTCGGGGTCGATCTCTTCGTGGCGGCTCCTCTTATAAAGGAACAGGTCATGAAGGTCGGTATAAAGGCCATACCGTTCATACTGGCCTTCATAGTAGCCCTTATGTTGATAACCTACATTCCTCAGCTCAGTCTGGTTCTGCTCGGGTGAGGGCTGGGACGATCTTAAACCGTTTGGAGGTGAGAGATGGGTTCTTTCTACTGTGTCGTTTTGTTCCGAAGGTTTATAGGTAGATCTTTTACGATCGACGAAAACAAAGGAGGGGCAATAAATGATCAACGGTAAACGTGGTTTCATGTTCCTAGGTCTGGCGGCGGCTCTGACTGTTCTTCTCGGATTTGCCGGAGAGAGCATGGCGGCGAAAAAGTACACTCTTCAGCTGGCAGGAGCTTATCCTTCCACAGGAGGCACTCCCAGGGCTTTGGCTACCGAGAAGATAAAGGAACTCGTCGAGGCCAAATCCGAGGGCAACATCACAGTCAACATCTATCTGGACAGCCAGCTAGGCGGCGACAGAGAGATCCTCGAGGGTTGCCAGTTCGGCGACATCTCCATGGTAGCTCAGACCACCGCTCCCCAGGTTGCCTTCATACCCGAACTGGCTGTCTTCGACATCCCCATGCTGTTCGACGATCTCGACGTGGCCAGAAAGACCTTCGTCGGACCCTTCAGGGCCGAGCTGAACAAATGGTACGAGAAGGCGGGCCTCAAACTGCTCCTCTTCGAGCCCATCTACTACAGAGAGACGACCAGCAGCAGAGCGCTGGAGAAAATAGACGACTTCAAGGGACTCAAGATACGTACCATGGAGAACGAGTATCACATGGCTTTCTGGAAGGCTCTCGGAGCCAACCCCACCCCTCTCAACTTCGCCGAGCTTTACGTGGCACTTCAGCAGGGACTGGTCGACGCTCAGGAGAACCCCTACGAGATCATATGGGCCAGCAAGTTCTACGAGGTGCAGAAATACCTCACGAACACCCACCACATAGCGTTTATACTCAGCGTTACGATGAACAAGGATATGTACGACGGCATGCCCGACGACTACAAGGCCATCATCGACGAGAGCATGAAAGAGGCCTCCGACTTCCTCTTCGACCTGGCCAAGTCCAAGAACGACGAGATGCTGGCCTCCCTCGAGAAGGTTGGCATGAACATCCAAGATCCGAATGCCGAGCTCAAGGCGGATCTGAAGAAGGCAGCCGCCACGGTAGAGAACATGATCCGTAAGAACGTGGGAGACGACGTGGTGGACTCCATAGTCAAAGCCACCGAAGCGGCTAAGAAGTAGACCCATCTCAGTGCAGCTCGGTGTCCGGTCCGATCGGTCCGGACACCGACTCTTTGAACGGAATATCCGAAAAGCTCTTTCGAAGGGAAGGATCGATCATCATGCTTAAGGAAAAGACTTTCTGGGCCGACACGGAGTTCTTCGGCCTTCTTGGCAGTCCGGTCAGAAAATCTCTGTCACCGGCCATGCACAACTCCAACTTCAAATCCCTGGGGATGAACGCGGTGTACACCCCCTACGAGGTGACGGCGGAGGAACTTCCCAAGGTGGTTCCGGCACTGGCAGCCATGCGCTTCAAGGGACTCAACGTCACCATGCCCCTCAAGCAGGAGATAATAAAATACCTGGACGAGCTGGACGAGATAGCCTCTCTCTGCAACGCCGTCAACACCGTCTACTGGAAGGACGGCAAGCTATGCGGATCCAATACGGATGGAATAGGATTCGTCCATGGGCTTAAGGAGCAGGGGCGATACGATCCCACCGGCAAACACTGCCTTCTCTTCGGAGCCGGTGGAGCCGCCAGAGGAGTTGCCTTCGCCCTTTGCGCCGCCGGGATCAGCTCCATAACCCTCTGGGGAAGGGCGTCGGGATACGAGAAAATCCAGAAGCTTGCCAGCGACCTCAACTCCTATCGGGCCGGAGTTTGCAAGGTGCAGTCCACCGAGGCGGGGGACATACCGAACCTTCTCAAGGAAAACGAGCTGGTCATAAACGGAACGTCCGTCGGAATGGCACCCAACACCGACGCCACGGTCTTCGATACCTCCTATCTGGAGAGCCGTCACATGGTGTGCGATCTCGTCTACGTTCCTCACGATACAAAGATGCTCCGCGAAGCCGAGGCCAGAGGTGCCAGGACCCTGATGGGATACTGGATGACCATCTGGCAGGGCGCGGAGGCCTTCCGCCGCTGGACCGGTGGAAAGGAGCCCGACGTGGAGATCATGACCAAGACCATGCTGGAGCACCTGACCAGAAAAGAGGGATAGCCATGTCCTCTCCATCTCTTCCCCGCGAGGTCGTCATCTGCGAGGTAGGCCCCAGGGACGGACTTCAGAACGAGAGCACCCTTCTGTCCGTGGAGAACAAGCTGGCCCTGATAGAGGGAATAATCGACGCCGGGGCCAAGAGCATCGAGGTCGGGTCCTTCGTCCATCCCAAGGCGGTTCCCTCCATGGCCGATACCGACGAGGTAGTCAAAAGGCTCAGGAAGATCGACGGAGTCGAGTACAGAGGTCTGGCCCTCAACTTCAAGGGAGTCGAGAGGGCCTGCGAGGCCGGGGTTACCAAGGTCAAGGTGAGCGTCTCGGCCAGTCGAACCCACTCGAGACAAAACAGCAACGCCACGCCGGAAGAGGTCATAACCGGTTTCGGAAAATGCGCCGCCTTCTGTTCCGACAGAGGGAGGGAGCTCAGCGGAGCCATCTCCACCGCCTTCGGATACACCGACGAGGGGATCATACCTCTGGAGGAGATATACCCCATAGTGGACGCCTATCTGGACCTGGGGATAAGGGAGATATCCATGTCCGACACCACCGGCATGGCCCATCCCAGCCAGGTCTACGAATACATGACCGACCTGATCCGCCGTTATCCCGACGTTACCTGGACGGTCCATCCCCACAACACCAGGGGTATGGCGCTGGCCAATATCTACGCCGCGATGACCGCAGGTGTGTCCCATTTCGACGCATCCTTCGCCGGTCTGGGAGGCTGTCCCTTTGCCCCGGGAGCCTCCGGAAACGTTGCCACCGAGGACGTGGTCAATATGCTGGAGACCATGGGGGTCCGCACCGGTTTCGATCTGGATAAGGTGTTGGCCGTGGCACGGAAGGTGGAGGAATTCGTCGGCCATCCCGGAGACAGCTCCATGCTCAGGGTCTGTCGCTGAGATCGTCGTCCATGAAAAGCCCCCGAGGAGGTGTTTCCTCGGGGGCTTTTGTTGATGAAGTATTTCCGGTTCTATCTCTCCGGGTCCACCAGAAAGACCGCTATAAGGCCGTATAGGCCGGTCAGGGCGATCAATGCGATCTCGTAGGGCTTGGGACGTCTCTTCCGGATCGACGAACCGACGGTAAGGAGTGCCGTCAGAGCTGCGACAATCCCTACGACGGCAGTCCTGTCTCCAAGTCGGAAGGATATCTCCATATTTCCTCTTCGTCTGTGTCCGAGGTCTAGGGAAAAGGGAAAGAGGGCTCTGTAGATCTTCTTCGCCCTCGTGTCCGCTGCCCTGGACATGGTATGGTCGAAGGAAGCCACGGGCCGATAGGAGCGATCCATCGCCAGGCCGTGTATGGTCGTCTCGTCGGACCAGGTGGCGGTCACGTAAAGAGGGTCGGTCAGTATCTTCAGGTCCATCTCGTTTGGGTCGTAGCCCTCTAGCGGAAGGGGGATGGTCTCGTAATCGTCGAATCCCAGCAGCCAGGCTCGGCCGTCTTGCCCTATGAGGAGGCCGTGATATACCTTCCTCAGGTTTTCCGAGACGAGAACGTACCTCGTCTTTATGTCCCGGTCGATAGGGGTTTTTCTGACGAAAGGCTCCCCCTTCACCCTCTTGATGTGAAACACGTCGTAGTCGTGGTCCACTATGAACACGCCGTCGTCGAATGGCTTCAGCACCGTTGCCCTGGAATTTACGGAACGGGCGGGGAAGGAGAATCCCTCCTTCGATAGTGCCCGGGTGAATTTCTCCGTAAGCTTCCGGTCCACCTGGTTGCTGTCGGCGTTGACGAACTCCATCCTGTCGTCGGTCATCCTGAAGACGTCGTCGGGAAGGACCAGTCTCGCCTGTCCCGAGTCGGTCTCCAGAAGGGGCCATACCGACGGCCTGGTGCTGTGTTCCCGAAGTTTCTCCGGGGTCATCTCCATTACCTGTCTGCCCCTCTTTATCTCCTCGATGTCGAAGGATCGGCCGTCTATCTCTATCGGCAGAAAGCCCAGCATATCCATGTTCTTCGAATAGATGAAAGGCAGCATCCTCTCGAACTCGAGCCTGCCGTAGTAGCTGCCCTTTTGGTCTCCGTAGGCGATCTCCGAATGATGATCGTCCGCTTTAGACCTCACCTCCTCCGGTATATCCCCTATCAGCTGCTCTCGATAGACGAATTCTTTAGTCACGGGGCTGAAGAGCAGATGGGTCTTCTCCGTATCCGGTATGAAGAGCTTTCTGTACCCCATGGGAAGATATATGGACGAGACCGAGATTATGAGGAGGATCAGGGACGCGGCGGATATCCTTCTCATCAAGAAAGCCTCCTGAAGCGGAATCTGTAGGCCGGAAGAAGAACTCCCGGAACGAGTAACGCGGATAACAGGACCAGTATCGGTAGAATCGTTCGGTAGGAACCGGGAGCGGTCCTATACATGTACAGCTCCGAGAGGGCTATCGCCACAGCTATAAGAGCCGCCTTCAAGTGGTACTTGGGTTCCAGCAAAGCCAGGGCCGTCCCGAGATAGGCCACGAAACCGGCCAGGCACCAGGGTGCGGCGGTCCAGAGGGACATGGTCACGGCCTCCAGGGGAAAGTAGCTGGCGGTCAGGACAGCCAGTATTCCCATATCGGTCAGCAGGATGGCTCCGAGGGCGAACAACCCGAATGCCACGTGTGCGGTTACGACCTTGTGAAGCTCCACCGGAAGGTGAAGGGACAGCCTGAACCTCTCGTCCCTCATCTCCGGCAGAAACTGGGCCGCTCCGAGGAGCGCTCCCGTTAAGAGGGGAATGGACCTTAGACTCCCGAAGTGGATGGATCCCAGATACATCACTCTGTGCCAGACTATCTCGGGATGGTCCATCACGAACATACTACGGGTCTCGGCGGCTATATAGGCCATGACGGCCATATTCAGAAACATTAGGGCCGCCCAACCTCTCCAGGTCTTCAGAAGCTCCTTGTATATTATCGATCGAACCATATCAATACCTCCCGGTGTAGCCTATGAAGGCGTCTTCCAGTGTCATATTTCGGGGAGTCAGGCCGGAGGGGTTCACTCCCTGGGCGTCGAGCTCCGTCTCAATCTCCTTCGGACCGGCGAAGCCGAACAGCTCCCATCGGTCGCCGTGGGTCTCGACGTTCTTTACCGGACCCTTCGGTTCGGGTACTCGAGATCCTTCGTTTTTGGGAAGCTCATAACAGTGGAAGGTACCCTTGAAAGATTCTATCGAGGTGGACCTGACGGCTCCGCCTCTCTCGAGAAAGATCACCTGGTCCACGAAACCCTCCATGTCCTGTATCACGTGGGACGTGAGGAACACCGTCCGTCCCGTCTCTCTCAGATATTCGGACATATAGTCCAGAAAAAGCCTTCTATATCCGGCGTCGAGTCCCATGGAATAGTCGTCCAATATCAGCAGTTCCGGTTGCTGGGCCATTATCAGACCAAGGACCACCTGGGACCTCTGGCCGCAGGACATATCGCCTATTCTGTGATTAGGCTTTAGCCCCAGCAGGTCGACCAGATCGTAGTATCTCGATTTGTCCCATAGAGGATAATGAGGTGCGTAAAATCTCTCTATCTGGGATATGGTCATAAAATCGTAGGCCAGATGTCCCTCGAAAAGAAGCCCTATCCTGGCCCTGGTGGCCGGTTTCAGGTCGTGGGAGTCCTCGCCGAAGACGGTACATCTTCCCGAGGAAGGACGGAGAAATCCCATGAGGATCTTTATAAGGGTGGTCTTGCCGACCCCGTTTTTACCAAGAAGTCCGTAGACCTTGCCGGGGGAAATCGATACATCGAGCCCTCTGTATATCCAACGGGATCCGTAGCGATGACAGAGACCCGATACCTCTATTACGTTTTTCATCTTTTCTCGCTCTCCTTTGTTTGCTTTAGCTAACTAGGGCATAGTAGCACGATTTGGCGTTTTTTGCCTCTAAAAAGCTTCATCGTGTTACTAAATGGGTGGAAGATAGTATCGTAGAACTTTTCCACCGGAGGGTTATGTTTTTTATCGTTGACAAAACCCCCCGAGAGGTGGTATATATCGTCTCAACCGTTTTTTGCGGCTGCGAGCCGCGGAAAGGAAAAACCATGATTTCGACGTCTGTATCGAACAATCGCCTTTTTTGGTACGGCTATTACTTTAGATGCGTGGGACCTCTGGGGAGGACCGACGTCTAGACGTCGTTGAAATCTCCGGGACCGGTCCCATTCTGGGATCGGTCCTTTTTTTATGCTTCCTGTTTTATTTCAGCACAACTGCGAAGCGACAGAGAGGAGAGGGGACATAGAAAAAAGCGTTTGGTGGAAGAGGACGGGTGGAACCCTAGAGGGAAGCCTGAAAGCGGCGAAAGGATGTCGAAAATGAACGTTCAACTTATTATCTTGATAGCTTACATAGCGCTTCTCTTCGGGGTGTCTCTCAAGGCCCTTCAGATACAGAGACGGAGTCATGTCGAAGGGGCCATGGGCTACCTCCTGGCCGGGCGCAACCTGCCTCCCGTCGTGGTGGCCGCCATGCTGGCCGGTCTAGCCATAGGAGGGGCCTCCACCGTCGGAGTTGCCCAGAACGCCTACACCAAAGGCCTGTCCGCCGGCTGGTACAACGCCGCCTGGGGTGTGGCGGGAATCGTCGTAGGCCTCGTGGCGGCGGGTTTCTTCCGCAAGATGAACGTCCGTACCGTGCCTGAGATGATGGGACGTATGTTCGGTCCCGGAGCCAGGGTTCTCGGAGCTGTAGCCCAGCTGGTCATCCAGATGGTCATAACCTCCCTTCAGTACGTGGCGGGAGGAGCGGTTCTCACGGCTCTTCTTCCGGACATATTCACCTTCCAGACCGGGATGATGGCCACCGCCGCCATATTCATCGGGGTCACCCTTATAGGCGGATATCTGGCCGGAGGTCTGGTCAACGTCATAAACGTGGTGGTCATATACGGAGGGATAATCGCCGCTCTGGTCAGCGTATCCGGAACCTTCGGAGGTTTAGAGTCCATAATGGCCGAGCTTCCTCCCTCGGACGTCTGGCTTGACTGGACCTCCGGCATGGGAACCGCCATGGTATGCGCCTGGATGGCGGTCATGATAACCCAGGCATTCTCGGTGCAGGCCATAAACCAGATCGCCTTCGCCGCCAGGGACGGCAGATCCGCCCGAAACGGCTTCATCCTCGGAGGGATAATAATCCTTCCGGTAGGTTTTCTCTGCGCTCTCTTCGGCGTCATGGCAGCCGCCAAGTTTCCCGGACTTGAGAACTCCGCCATGGCCCTGCCCGCCCTGGTGACATCAATAAGCCCCGCCATAGGAGGGCTGCTTCTGGCCGGTCTCTGGGCCGCCGATATCTCCACAGCGGTAGGCCTGCTTTTGGGAAGCGCCACCCTCACACTGGAGGACCTGGTGAAACCTCTTTTCTTTCAGAAGAAGGCGCTCGATCCCGAACGGGAGGTCTTCCTCTCCCGGATCTGCGTGGTCGTGGTCAGCGTCCTTACCTTCTTCCTGGCCCTATCCGTGGTGGGAATCCTCAAGACCCTTACCTCCGCTCTGGCTGTCACCGCGTCCTTCACCCTTCTCATACTGGCGGATCTCTTCGTTCCCTCCCTGTGCCGCAGGGGGTCGGGCTTCTGGACAATACTGGCCTCTCTGATAGTATGGGCCGGATGGACCTTCTTTCCCGCTACCCACGTGGTCTCCCACGTGATATACCTGGAGTGGCCTGTGTGCATAGCGGTGTTCCTGATGGTAGCTCTGGTAGACAGACGACCCGCCGGAAGGATAATCGGAGAAGACAGGGCATAGGAAAGGAGATACGACCGTGAGAGTTTCGTACGACGGACTAACTAGACACGTGATGGACATACTTGAAAAGGGGCTGGGTTATACCGAATCTCAGGCTCGAATAACCGCCGAGGTGCTTGTGGAGGCGGACGCTAGGGCAGTCCCGTCCCATGGGGTGGCCAGGCTGGCCTTTTACAGGAAAAACCTTGAGGGGGGATTCGCCTTCACCGACAGGGAGCCTCAGGTGGTCCACGAGACGCCGGTCTCCCTTGTGGTCGACGGAAAATCCGGCATAGGCCCCTCCGTGGCGGCTTTCTCCATGGACCGCTGCGTGGACAAGGCGCTGGAGATAGGAACCTGTTCCTGCGTGGTCCGCGACTCGAACCACTACGGAATGGCCGGTCTCTGGGCGGAACGGGCGGCAAAACGGGGCTGTATGGCGGTTGCCATGACCAACACCAGAAAATGCTGCATAGTGACATTCGGCAAGGAGCGCCTGCTGGGGACCAATCCAATAGCGGTGGCCGTCCCGGGATCGGGAGAGGAGATGTTTCTCCTCGACATGGCGACACCTGTGGTGGCTCACGGCAAGGTGGAGGTCTACGACAGGAGGAAAAAGCCCATGCCTCTGGGATGGGTGGTCGACGAGACCGGCAGGGTCACGGACGACGCATCCCACATAGAGGAACTCTTCAAGAGCGAGTCCTCTCTGGGGGGACACCTCTTTCTGGGAGGAGAGGGAGAGGAGCTGGGAGGCCATAAGGGGTACGGGCTCGGGCTGATGGTCGAGTTTCTATGTTCCGCTCTATCTCTGGGACGATGGAGCCCCGAGACGTTTCAGGAACCGGGCAGCGGAAGCGGCATAACCCACTATTTCGCCGCCACCAGGCTGGACGTCTTCGGAGACGAGTCGGCCATAAAAGGCAGCGTATCCTCCATATTGGAGTCGGTCCGGCGCAGCGAGAAGGCCGACGGTCACGACAGGATATTCGTCCACGGCGAGAAGGAGAGGGAGGCCAGAGAGAGGGCCGTTCGAGAGGGAATAGAGCTGGATCTGGCCACGGAGGACATGCTCAAACGGTACTCCGACGAGTTCGGCCTGCCTCAACTGGAGAAACTGAAATGAGCTTGGAGTTCACTCTGTCCTACGGAAAAGGGGAGCTTCCCCTGAGCCTTCCGGAAAATCTGAAACTCGAATCGGTGCTGGAACCTCCGACGCCTCGAGATGTATCCGAGGAGGAAGTCGTCCTGGACGGTCTTGAAAACCCGATAGACTCGCCCAGGCTGAGGGACCTGCTCTCTCCGGGCGAGACCGTCTGTGTGGTGGTCTCCGACGTCACAAGGGCATGGCAGAGGATGTCGGTCTACCTTCCTCTTCTGGTGGACGAGATACTGGCGGGAGGGGTTAAGGAGGAGGACGTAAAGTTCATCTCCGCAACCGGAACCCACAGATCCCAGACCCGGGAGGAACACAGACTGCTTCTGGGAGACCTGGCGGATCGCTTTCAGATCGTGGATCACGATTGCAGGGACGCAGACTCGCTGGTGTCGCTGGGGACCACCTCAAGAGGAACCCCGGTGGAGGTCAACCGCATGGTAACGGAGTGCGACAGGCTTATCCTGACCGGTGCCGCAACCTATCACGTCATGGCCGGATGGGGAGGGGGCAGAAAGTCCATACTTCCCGGGGTGGCCTCATACGAAGCTATACAGGCCAATCATGTCCTGGCGCTGAAATCGGCTCCCGAGACCGGCAGGGACATGAGATGCCGCTGCGCCTTCATGGAGGACAACCCCCTCCACCTGGACATGGACGAGGCCTGTTCCATGGTGAATCCCGATTTCGTCTTCAACGTGGTAATGGGTGGAGACGGAAGGATCGCCGCCGCCGTGTCGGGACACTGGAGGTCCGCACATCTGAAAGGCACCGAGCTGGTGAACGACCTGAACGGCGTGACTGTGGATCGAAAGGCCGACGTGGTGGTGGCATCGGCGGGAGGATATCCAAAGGACATGGTACTGTATCAGTCGTCCAAGACGGTGTTCAACTCCATAGAGGCCGTCAGAGACGGGGGTACCCTGGTGGTCCTGGCCATGTGCGACGAGGGATCGGGCAGCGACGAGTGTTTCGAGATACTGACCGGTTATTCCGACCAGGTGGCGAGGGAAAAGGTGCTCAGAGAGAGGTTCTCCATACCTCGCTACGTAGGCTATCTGCTGGCCGATCAGGCCCTGAAGGCGAATATCGTGCTGGTGTCCGAACTGAGACGGTCGGACCTGGAGGGATCGGGGATAATCGCCGTGAACTCCGTCGAGGAGGCCATGGCCGAGGTCTCAAGGCTCCATCCCGAAGGAGGATCTGCCTACGTCATACCTCACGGAGGATCTGTCTTCCCCTTTGTAAAACGGTGAATATCTAAAAGAGACGTGCAAGAGCGCCCCGGACCTTGGGCCGGGGCGCTCTTATCATTGAGTTATCGTGTTTATCTTCGTTCTGGGACAGCTGTTCTTGAGGATGGCCCTTACCTGAGGTTCCTGGTCTATGTCGAAGAGAACCTTGAGCCCCTTTATCTCCCCGGCCTTCTCGAAGAAGGCCATGAACTGCTTTTTCCTGGTGACCAATGTCACGTGGACCACCCGGTTCCAGGGCAGAACCTGCTTTCCCTTGGACAGAAAGCTTCCGGTCTCCCGGATCACTCCCTCCTCGGAGAGGTAGATCCTCTTGGTCGTTCCGGAGAAGTACACCAGTCCCAGACCGACGAAGACGTAAGGGTAGATACTGCCGAATCCGCCGGCGGAGGGACCGAAAAGCCTCCAGAGTCCCGCCGACGTCAGCAGCAATCCCGTCACTAAGGCGGTCTTCTTCATCCAGCCCGGATAGTATCCGGACTTGGACAGGCAGAGCACCTCTGAGCTATCCCTTTCCGGCATAGATCAGGCCTTCTTGGGCTCCTTGCCTTCCTGCCAGAAAACCCCGATGTTCAGGTAGGTCATGACTATGGCCACGATGGGGTTGAGGTAGTTCATGAAGGCGTAGGGAAGGTACTCCAGCGTGGGAACTCCAAGGACGGAAGCGTTGTAGGCCCCGCAGGTGTTCCATGGAATGAGGACCGACGTCAAGGTACCGGCGTCCTCCAACGTCCTGGAGAGCATCTTAGCGTGGAGTCCCTTCTCGTCGAAGGCGGTCTTGAACATGCGTCCGGGCATGACTATGGAAAGATACTGGTCTCCAAGGAACAGGTTACAGATGAAGCAGGAGGCCAGAACCGAGGTAACCATCCCGCCGACGCTCTTGACGCCCTTGAGGATGGTCTGGAGAAGGACCTCGAGGAAGCCGCAGCGTTCCATGATACCGCCGAAGGAAAGGGCGGAGAGGATAAGGGAGATGGTCCACATCATGGAATCCAGGCCGCCTCTGGTGAGCAGGTCGGACAGCATAACCCCCGCGTCCTTGGCCAGTTCGGGGCTCACCCCGGTGATGCTGCTCTGGGCCATGAGCTGGGATACGGCATCGATGGTCTCCGCCGCCGCTATCTGACCGGAAACGGTGGCCTCGTAGCCGTAGTGAAGGGCTCCTATTACGTCGCCGAAGCCGAATCCCTGGAAGAGGGACATACCGCAGGCGAAGAGGATCCCGGCGAAGAGTCCCGGCAGAGCGGGGATCTTAGCAACGGCGAGACCTATGACGATGAGAGGCGGAACCAGTCCCATCAGGCTTATGTGGAACTCTCCGGCCATGACTGCCTGGATGGCCTGGATCTTGGTTATGTCCAGGGTGCCGCCGGAATATTTGTTGCCCAGGAATATAGTTATGGCTGCCACTATGAGGAAGGTCGGGCCGGTGGTCCAGACCATGGCCCTTATGTGGGTGAAGAGGTCGGTCCCTGCGACGGCGGGAGCCAGGTTGGTCGTGTCGGACAGGGGAGACATTTTGTCTCCGAAGTAGGCTCCGGATATGATGATTCCGGCGGTAACCGGTGCCGGTATGCCCAGTCCGGCTCCGACCCCCATGAGGGCTATGCCGACGGTTCCGGAGGTTCCCCAGGACGTACCGGTGGCCAGGGCGACCACGGCACAGATAACCAGGGTGGCGAGAAGGAAGATCTTGGGAGATAGAATATCAAGCCCGTAGTAGATCAGGCTGGGAACGACTCCGCTCTGTATCCAGGAGCCTATGACCAGACCTACCATCATGAGTATCAAAATGGCCTGCAGGGCCATGGTTATTCCCTGAATGATGCCTTCCTCTATGGATTGCCAGGGAAACTTGAGAACGAAAGCGCCCCAGAGCGACACCAGTACGGCGGACAGTATGATGGGAATATGGGCGTCCGCCCCCAGTTTCAGAACCCCGTAGCTTATGAGACCAGCGCAGATGATCAGCAGTATCGCTGCCTCCATAAAGCTGGGTCTTCGACCTTCAGATGCATTCATTTGAATATAATGCCTCCTTTCGATATATAGAGATGCCCCTGTCTTTCCCCTTTGCAAAAACGTTCTTTCTTTATGGATCCTTTGTCTATCAATTCCTCGAGAGTAACACCTCCAGACGGTGGGTTTTTTTCCGGAATTTTCGACGTAGAGTGAAACATAACCTCATCTCTTCGAGGGGTTTCGCGTATCTCTCGGAGATTCGGAGATAGGCCGGCCCGGAAAAGCCTCGTTTCGCAACGTATATTCATAATAGCACAATAGACCCATTATTGTGAAATGACAGAGACCGTTTTTTTTCGAGCTCCCATGGGGCAAGGGATCGGGGGCGACTGGAGATCTGGAAAAAAACTTTGAATAGACCTTTTTTAAGGGGCTGGACAGTTTCGATAATTCGGTGTATGTTGTGCCTAGAGATTGTACTTTTTTTGATCTAAAGTTCATTTTTGGGGTTTTAAGTTGAGGCTATGGTCTATGGAGACAGCGTATCGTCGCTGCGATGGGGACATAATTTTCAGGGGAGGTTCACGAGATGCGTAAGGAGAACGTTAAGGTAATCATTTGGGGTCTTGGTGCGATGGGCAGAGGTATGGCGGAGATGATGCTCAAGAAGACCGGATTCGAGATAGTCGGCGTAGTAGGCCGCGGTGCCAAGTTGGGCAAGAGCATGTACGATTTCCTCGATATGCCCAGAGGAGACCGCCCAGACGTCCTTATCGGAGCCGCCGAGGACGTCATCGTTCCCGGAGCCGCAGACGTGGTGCTTCTCTGCACCGATTCCTTCGTCAAAGGTGCCTTCGACAAGATAAAGTTCGTCGTCGAGAGGAAGATCAACGTTGTCTCCAGCGCCGAGGAGATGGCCTATCCCAAGGCTCAGGAGCCGGAGCTGGCTGCGGATATCGACAAGCTGGCCAAGGCGAACGGAGTCACCGTCCTCGGAACCGGCATCAACCCCGGTCTCATGATGGACCTGCTGGTCGTCCTCTTCACCGGTGCCTGCGAGTCGGTCGACCACATCATAGCCCGCAGGGTCAACAGCCTGTCCCCCTTCGGTCCGGCCGTCATGGAGGAGCAGGGCATAGGAATCACAGAGGAGGATTTCCGTACCAAGAGCGCCAACGGCGAGCTGGCCGGACACGTCGGTTTCTCCGAGTCGATCAACATGATCGCCGACGCCATCGGCTGGAAGGTCGAGAAGTTCTCTCAGACCATGGAGCCAATCGTCACCCAGGTGGACCGCAAGTCTCCCTACGGCTTCGCCAAGGCCGGAGACGTGGCCGGATGTTCCATGAAGGGCTTCGGAACGGTCGACGGCGAGGTCAAGATAGAGATGGACCACCCCCAGCAGATAGAGCCCCAGCTCGGCGGCGTCGACACCGGCGACTACGTCATCATAAAGGGCACCCCGGACGTCAACATGGCCAACAAGCCGGAGATCCCCGGAGGGATCGGGACCATCGCCATGTGCGTCAACATGATTCCTCACGTCATCAACTCCCGCCCGGGTCTCAAGACCATGCTCGACCTGCCGGTGCCCAGAGCCATCATGGGCGACGTCAGGGCCATGATCGAGGAGGATTAGCTATTCCTCGCTAAGTTCGGAAGGAGTGAAGGCAACCATGGAACAGGCAAGAAAAGGCGACTGGGTCCAGGTCCGCCAGACGGTCCTGACCCCCGAGGGCAGAGCGCCTCAGGTGCCGGACGACACGAAGAAGACCCCTCTTCTGCTCTGGGTGAAGGGGTTCGCCCAGTCCGACGGCAAGATCGGAGACGATATGACCGTCGAGACCATGACGGGCAGAAAGGTAACGGGAGAGCTCTGCGCCATCGATCCCCGCTACGTCCACGATTTCGGCGACTTCGTTCCCGAGTTTCTCAAGGTGGACGTCCAGCTCAAGAAGCTCATGAAGGGGGAGGTGACGAGATGACCCTTGACATGTCCTACGAGGCCGTAATGAGCCGTAAGAACGAAATAATGAAGAAGGCCATCGGCATAGACTACACCGGCTTCGAGAGCGGCGGCATCTCCTTCGACTACGAGAGGATGATGAAGGAGGCCGGTTACTCTCTCGACGAGATTCAGGATATTCAGGGAGAGACGGGGGTCGGAAACACGCCCCTGCTGGAGCTGAAGAACATCACCGCCCTGGCCAGAAAATACGCCCCGAAGGGCAAGGGAGCTAGGATCTTCGTCAAGGACGAGGCGTCCAATCCCTCCGGCAGCTTCAAGGCCCGCAGGGCCGCCACCGCCGTTTACCACGCCAAGAAGCACGGATACAAGGGCGTCATAGCCGCCACCAGCGGAAACTACGGAGCCGCCGTGGCCTCTCAGGCCGCCATGCACGGTCTGGAATGCATAATAATTCAGGAATGTTATGATAGTAGGATGATAGGTCAGCCGGAGATACTGGAAAAGCAGAGGGCCTGCGAGGCATACGGTGCCGAGGTCGTCCAGCTCACCGTAGGTCCCGAGCTGTTCTACACCTTCCTCTGCCTTCTGGAGGAGACGGGCTACTTCAACGCATCCCTCTACACTCCCTTCGGAATCGCCGGGGTGGAGACCCTGGGTTACGAGATAGCCCAGCAGTTCAGGGACAGAATAGGCTCCGATCCCGACGCCGTGGTTGTCACCAACGCCGGAGGGGGCAACCTCACCGGAACGGCCAGAGGGCTGATCAAGGCCAAGTCGGAGGGAACCAGGGTAGTAGGTGCCTCGGTGGACCTCTCGGGGCTTCACATGGCCTCGGATCACGACTTCAACCGCAAGTCCTTCACCACCGGCCACACCGGATTCGGTATACCCTTCGCCACATGGCCCGATCGGGCGGATGTGCCGAGAAACGCCGCCCGTCCTCTGCGCTACATGGACCGCTATCTGCTGGTCAAGCAGGGCGAGGTCTTCTACATGACCGAGGCCCTGGCCGTGCTGGAAGGGCTGGAGAGGGGGCCGGCAGGCAACACGTCCCTGACCGCCGCCTTCGTGTTGGCCCAGGAGATGGACATGGATCAGACCATCGTGGTCCAGGAGACCGAGTACACCGGAGCGGGCAAGCACCCTATGCCTCAGATAAGCTTCGCCAAGCAAAACGGCATAGAGGTTCTCTTCGGCGATCCCGACAGCGAGGTCCCGGGCAAGAACATAGTCTTCCCCGACGACCCCGGCTCCATCAAGCTCAGGGAGTTCGACCTGGAGAAGGCCCGCAGATCCTACATCCGCAACTCCGTCTCCAAGTGCGGTGTTACCGGCGAGGTATCGGCCGAGGACGTCTCGTTCCTGGCCGCCGAGACCAAGACAGACGAGGGCTACGTCCGTTCCGTTCTGGCCGACCTTTGATGACACGGGCCACGGGCGTCCCGAAGGAGGCCCGTGGCCCGTTTTGGTGTTTCTATTTTTGTAGTATGGGGGGAAAGAGAAAACATGAAAAGATCCGACGATTTCGAGACCAGGCGCAGACACCTGGCGAACCTTTCCGAAGAAGAGCTTAAGGCCCGCTTTTGGGAGCTGGCCGAAAAGGTGGTCGAACCCATGTTGGAGATGGGAAGGACCCACACCACCCCCGCGGTGGAGCGCAGCGTCCTCCTCAGGATGGGCTTCTCCAGCTTGGAGGTAAAACCGATAGTCGAGGGAGTCATCGCCAAGGGACTGATGCCCAAGGGAGCGGGCAACGTGGTCTGGCGTCTCTCCAAGAAGCTTGGGGTATCGCCGAGAGAGGCCGGGTTGGCCCTGGCGGAGGGCAAGCACTGGGACGAAGTGGAAGCCCTCTTCGAGGAAAGGGGATAGGACCATGACGATGAAACTCGATCCCAACAAGAGGCTGGATGTAAAGGAAATCCTCAAGGACCTGGAGAACTACAGGCCCAAGCGCCGGGGATGGCACTGGAGAGATGGCAGAAACGAAGCCCGCACCGTGGGAGACTTCGAGTATCACGAGACCTCCGAGGGACTCGAGAACTCGATTCCCCTTCCCGGCAGCCGGGGATTCGGCTATATCGACCCTCAGCCGGACTGCGTCATCACCACCGAGATAGCCTCCGGCCGTTTCGAGGACGACATCCGCAGGATGCGCATGGCGGCCTGGCACGGAGCGGACCATCTCATGGTCATACGTACCGCCGGACAGTCTCACATAGACTCTCTAATAGAGGGAACCACCCAGGGCATCGGCGGAATCGCCGTCACCAGGAAGCAGGTCAGAGCCACCAGAAAGGCCCTCGACGCCGTCGAGGAAGAGGTGGGACGTCCCATAAACTTCCACTCCTACATCTCCGGCGTGGCAGGGCCGGATATTGCCGTCATGTTCGCAGAGGAAGGTGTCAACGGAGCCCATCAGGACCCTCAGTACAACGTCCTCTACAGGAACGTCAACATGGTCCGAAGCTTCGTGGACGCCTGCGAGGCCAAGAAGATCATGGCCTGGGCGGACATCCTTCAGATAGACGGAGCCCACAATGCCAACGCCACCGCCATGAAGGCCTGGAAGGTTCGTCCGGAGCTCATGGTGCAGCACGCCATAAACAGCATATTCTCTCGCAAGGTGGGGCTGAAACCGGAGAACATCGCCCTCTCCACCGTGCCTCCCACCGCTCCTCCGGCGCCCTGCATGAGGCTCGACCTGCCCTATGCCGTGGCTCTCAGGGACTTCTTCAGCGACTACAAGATGAGGGCCCAGCAGAACACCAAGTATATGGAGTCGGACCTTAGGGAGGCATCTGTCACCCACACCCTTAACCTGGTGATCTCCAGACTCACCAGCGCCGACATCCAGTCCACCATAACCCCCGACGAAGGCCGTAACGTGCCGTGGCATTACAACAACGTGGCGGGGGTCAACACGGCCAGACATGCGCTGAACGGTCTCGACGGATTCAGAGAGATGGTCAAGCTCGACAGAGAGGGACCTCTGGGAGACGTCGTCCGTGAGCTGAAGGAGAGGGCGGTCCTCTTCATGGAGGAGATCCTGGAGGTCGGAGGCTACTTCAAGGCCGTCGAGGACGGCTTCTTCGTAGACAGCGGCTACTATCCCGAGCGCAACGGCGACGGAATAGCACGCCAGGCCGACGGCGGAGTCGGAGCGGGAATGCTCTTCCAGCGGGATCCGGACTACTTCGCACCCGTGTCGGTCCACTACGGCTACAACTGCATCCCCGATGAACTGAACGGAAAGGCATCCGCCGCCATAGGGGGAGATACCTTCGAGGATCCCTCCAAGATAATCTTCGTCGACGAGCTGGACGAGCACGACAACGTCAACGTCCGTCTCGCCGAGTTGGAGAAATATTACGAGACCAACCTCATCAAGCCCGAGGTCGAGTGGAGGGCCGACGGAATAATCGCCGTCAACCTCTTCCTTCCGGTGGACGAGCGTACCGCCGAGTTCGCCGCCATAAAGTGTGGCGAGAAGATGGGCCTGGAGGACGTCACGGTGGTCCACAAGCTGGCCATGCACCCCTCCGAGGGAACCTATGTCGAGTTCAAGGGCAAGGTCAAGTTCGATATAGACATAAACGAACTGGTCATCCCAGAGAAGGAGGAGACCCTGTCGGAGGAGGAGATCCGGGCGGATATAGCGGAGAACCCGATCTTCGTCGTCGCTGCCACGGTCGGCCAGGACGAGCACTCGGTCGGACTTAAGGAGACCCTGGACATAAAGCACGGCGGAATCGAGGGTTACGGCATAAAGTACCTCTACCTCGGCACCTCCTGCCCGGTGGAGAAACTGGTGGACGCCGCCATAGAGACCAACGCCGACGCCATACTGGCCTCGACTATAATCACCCACGACGACGTTCACATCAAGAACATGCGCAAGCTCCACGAGCTCTGCGTGGAGAAGGGCATCCGGGATAAGGTGATACTGGCCTGCGGCGGAACCCAGGTTACCAACGAGATAGCCAAGGACGCCGGAATGGACGCCGGTTTCGGCCGAGGATCCAAGGGAATCGACGTGGCCAGCTTCCTTATCAAGTACCGTAGAGGACAGGTGGACTAAAAAGATGAAAGTAGCCGTGTTGGTCGCGGAAATAGGGAGCACCACCACGGTGGTCAACGCCTTCGACGGTATCGGCGGTCCCTGCCCCAGTTTCATCGGGCAGGGACAGTCCTACACGTCGGTACTGGAAGGCGATGTCACCGTCGGCCTGAGAGGAGCCGTAGAAGACCTGAAATCCAATCTGGGGATCGAAGATCTCTCCTGGGACGAGATGCTTGCCACCTCCAGCGCCGCCGGGGGGCTCAGAATGAGCGTCCACGGCCTGGTCTACGACATGACGGTGAGAGCCGCCAAGGAGGCGGCCCTCGGCGCGGGAGGCATACTCAAGCACGTCACGGCGGGAAAAATGCGTCGCACCGACCTGAAGAAGATCTCCGAGATAAGGCCAAACATAATACTGGTGGCAGGAGGGGTCGACTACGGCGAAAGGGACACGGCGCTTCATAACTTCGAACTCGTGGCGGAGCTCGGACTGGAGATCCCGGTCATATACGCCGGAAACGTCGAAAACCAGGAAGAGGTAAAAGAGATAGCCGAGGAAAAAGGCATCCGGCTATACGTGGTGGAGAACGTCTACCCAAGGGTGGACCAGCTCAACGTCGAGCCCACCAGGGCGGTCATTCAGCAGGTCTTCGAGGAGCACATCATCCACGCTCCCGGAATGACCACCGTTCGAGACATGATAGACGGCCCCATCCTGCCGACCCCCGGGGCGGTCATGGAAGCGGCCAAGGTGCTCAAGGAAGCCATAGGCGATCTGGTGGTCTTCGACGTTGGTGGAGCCACCACCGACGTCCACTCGGTCACGGAGGGAAGCGAGGAGATCTCCCGGCTTCTGGTGAGCCCCGAGCCCGAGGCCAAGAGGACCGTCGAGGGAGACCTGGGCGTCTACGTCAACATGAGACACATAGTCGAGACCATGGGCCGAGACGAGCTCATAAAGGACTTCCCCGACCTGGACGAACTTCTGGAGAACGCCAAGGCCATACCGGACACGGACCGGGCCAAGGTATTCGTCGAGAGGCTGGCCCAGGAGGCCATGCTGACCGCCATGGAGAGACACGCCGGAAGGCTCAGACAACTTTACGGAGCCTCGGGCAAGAGGACCATCGCCGAGGGCAAGGACCTCACCGCGGTAAAATACGTCGTAGGAACGGGAGGGGCCCTCACCAGACTCCCTCAGCACAGAAAGATACTCTCCACCGCCACCACTCACGGCAAGGGACTGGAGCTTTTCCCCAAGTCGGACGCTAGAATACTGGTGGACAACGACTACATAATGGCATCCCTGGGAGTGCTCTCCAAACGCTATCCCGAGGACGCCCTGAAGCTCATGCTCTCGAGCCTGCACTGGGACAAGAAAGACTGAACAGAGGAGGGGAAGGAAATGAGATATCCCGCGCTTATAGTGGACAGGGAGAAGCTGAGGGAGAACACCTCGAAGCTCGCCAAGGAGTGCCACGATAGGGGCATCAAGGTCGCCGCGGTCAGCAAGGTGTACTGCGGAATGCCGGAGATAGCCTCGGTACAGGCCGAGGCGGGAGTCGACTGGCTCGCCGACAGCCGCCTGGAGAACCTGGTCAAGCTGAGGGATATCCCGATACCAAAGATACTCCTGCGGCTTCCCATGATCTCCCAGGCCCGAGAGACGGTGGAGCTCTCCGACATGAGCCTCGTATCCGAGGTGGACACCTGCCGGGCCCTTTCGGAGGCCGCGGTGGCCATGAAAAAGGAACACCAGGTGCTGCTCATGGTGGACGTCGGAGACCTCCGGGAAGGGGTCTGGCCCGACAGGGCGGTGGATACCGCCCGGGAAATAGCGTCCATGCCGGGGCTGATCCTGAAGGGAATCGGGACCAACCTCAGTTGCTACGGAGCGGTGCTTCCCAGTCCGGAAAACCTGGGACAGCTGGCCTCGATCGCCGACTCCATAGAGTCCGAATGCGGAATCCATCTCGACGTAGTCTCCGGAGGAAACTCGTCCTCCATAAGGATGCTCCTCTCGGGTGGCATGCCGGAGAGGATCAACATGCTCCGCCTGGGCGAGTCCATGACAATAGGCAAGGAGACCGCCGATTGCACCGTTATCCCCGGACTCCATAGCGATGTCTTCACCTTCGCCGCCGAGGTCATAGAGCTCAAGACCAAGCCATCGATCCCCATAGGTAAAAAGGGACTGGACGCCTTCGGCCACGAGCCGGTCTTCGAGGACCGGGGTCTCAGAAAGAGGGCCATCGTCGCGGTGGGCCAGCAGGACATGAGGATCGACGCCATATCTCCTAGGGACGAGAAGACCGACATCCTCGGGGCCAGCAGCGACCACATGATACTGGACGTTACCGACGGCGAGAGGGACCTGAAGATAGGCGACGTGATCGAGTTCGACCTGTCCTACGGAGGAGTCCTGGCCGCCAGTACCAGTTCCTACGTCACCAAGGTCTTGCTTTAAGGGCATATCTAAAAACTAACGTCCGAGTCTCCTCGTAGAGGTCGTCCCGCCTGCGCCCTGTCTCGCCCGAGCGTCTTTTCGACCTGCCTGTTTCGTACGGACCGCCTCGGAGGGCACGTCCTGTGCCCCCTCGGCTTGTGGCGACTTCCTGTCGCCCCATTCGTACTACACGACGGCAGGTCGAAAAGACGGGCTCGAACGGGCCCCGTCGGAACGACCTCTACGAGGATCAGCGTTTTTAGAGGTGCCCTTAAAGCTTGCTCCATCCGTCCTCCGCCGCCGCCACTATCGCGTTGGAGGCTGGAAAGAAAGTCTGCCATGGCTGAGAGCAGTAGTCGAAGGACATCAGGTCCTTCACGGAGAAACCGGCCTTTATGGCCATGGTCAAGGTGTCGATCCTCTCCGCTACCGCCTCGCCTCCGACAACCTGGCCTCCCACCAGTTTGCCCTCCTCGGTGAATATCAACTTCACCGTCACCTCTGTGGCTCCGGGCATCATGGGAAACCTGGTGGTGGTCTTGCCCTTTCCCGTAACCACCTTCATCCCCTTCTTTAAGCAGGTCTCCTCGGAAAAGCCCACCCCTCCGATCCTGAGGGGATCGACTACGGTGGCTGCTCCGTTGACGAAACCGTCGTAGGTCCAGTCCGTTCCCATCATGTTTCTGGCCGCCACCTTGGCCATGGGAACCGCGTTGGTCGCCAGCTTGCCTCCGATGATCTCCTCGTCCAGGAAGGACCGATACTGACACACGTCCCCGGCGGCCCATACGTCGGGAACTCCGGTCTCCATCCTCTCGTTGACCAGTATCCCCATAGGGCCTATGGGGATCTCCGTTCCCTTCAATATGTCCACCTCGGGCCTTACCCCTACGGAGACTATGATCATATCGTCCTCTCCTTCGTCGTTGAGAACGATCTCCCTTCCGTCGGACAAAACGGCCTTCGATACGACCTCGCCTCTTCTCTCGAGGGAACCTACCCCCACTCCGGTGATCAGATCTATTCCCTTATCCCTCAGCCCTGCCTCGACCTCCGAGACCATATCTTCGTCCATCATGGCGGGAAGGACGTGTTTCGCCATCTCCACCATATAGGTGTCCAGCCCCCTCTTTCTGAGGGCCTGGGCCATCTCTATGCCGATGTTTCCGGCCCCTATCACCAGAGCCTTCCGGGAGCCGGGGGTTATGGCCTTCAGTATGGCCCTTAGATCCTCCTCGGTCTTTACGGGAAAGGTGTTTTTCGCTCCGGCTATTCCCTCCAGAGGGGGCATGACCGGCCTGGCTCCCAGGGCTATGAGAAGTTTGTCATAGGGCAGTTCGTCGCCGGAGGAGATCTTCACCGTCTTTTTGGCGAAATTTACCTCGGTCGCCCTGTCCTTTATCAGCTTGGTCCCGGTCTCTGTGACTATGTCGTCCGACTTGCACACCCCGTCGGCCTCCAAAAGCCCCTCGACCACGTAGGGAATGGCGCAATAGATCAGGCTGGAGGGCTCGGGCCTCACCATGGTGACGTCCCAATCCGGTCTGTTCTTCCTCAACATCTTGGAGGCGGTTATGCCAGCCGGGCCTCCTCCTAAAATAACGATCCTCTCCACCAAGACCACTCTCCTTCCAGAATATCTGGAGGCAATATACCACCATGGGGTATATTGCACAAGTGCCGGATAACATAAAATGATCTAGGGGGGAATGGACGATGAATAAAAGAAAGAGAAAAAAGTGGTCTGCCCGTCAGAGCTCCAAGAGGGGAACCGTTCCGGGAACTCCGGTCTTCATCGGAGAGTCCAGGTCCGAGGCCGTCCGAATAGGTTCGATCAGTTACGATCGTGGAGACCTGGTCGAGAAGGTAGACCTAGCCCTCGACGACGTTAACAGGCCGTCCCGATCGGAAGGGGTCGCATGGATCAACGTGGACGGCATCCACGATCCGAAGGTGATGGACGCCCTGGGCAAGAGGTTCGGCCTTCATCCTCTGACGGTGGAGGACCTGATGAACACGTCCCAGAGGCCCAAGGCGGAGGTCTTTCCCGACTACCTCCTTCTGGTGATGAAGATGATGAACTACAACGACGAGACCAACTCGGTGGACGTCGAGCACGTCAGCCTGATCCTCGGGGAGGGGTATGTACTCTCCTTTCAGGAAAAAGAGGGAGACGTTTTCGAGCCGGTCAGGGAGAGGCTGAGGGCCTCCAGGGGAAGGTTGAGGGGCAACGGATCGGACTATCTGGCCTACGCCCTTATGGATGCTGTGGTGGACCATTATTTCCTTTCGGTGGAGCGTATCGGAGACGTCATAGAGGATATGGACGACAGGCTGCTGATCGACCCCAGGCCCGACGACCTCCAGAGGATACACGAGCTCAAGAGAGACGTCATGACCCTCAGAAAGGCGGTCTGGCCTCTCAGGGAGGCGGTTGGGAACCTACAGAAGTCGGACTCGTCCTTCTTCGGAAACGACCTGGACGCGTTTCTAAGGGATCTATACGACCACACGATCCAGGTTATAGACATGGTCGAAGCCTCCCGAGAGCTACTGACAGGTATGCACGACACATATCTATCCAGCGTCAGCAACAGGATGAACGAGGTCATGAAGGTCCTGACGGTGATAGCCACCATATTCATCCCCCTTACCTTCATAGCCGGGGTCTACGGCATGAACTTCAAGTATATGCCCGAGCTGGACTGGCGTTTTTCCTATCCGGTCGTATGGATCGTTATGATAGCCGTCGGAGCCGGAATGGTGGCCTACTTCAGGAGGAAAAAGTGGCTATAGGACATCTCTAAAAACGCTCGGACGTGAGTTTTCAGATGTGCCATATGAGAAAGCAAAAATAGAGATCTGCCGAATTAAGTTCGGTGGATCTCTATTTTTGTGTTTGACATATGACTGACAGTCAGTCATAATTCGGTTCGAGAGTTTGATGAATAATACTTTTCGGGAGTGAGATATCGTGCAGGGGAAGAAAGAGGACAAAAAAGCTAGGCGCAGGAGGGAGATCGTCAAGGCAGCCTGGGAGCTCTTCGGGGAAAAGGGTTTCGACGGCACCACCATAGACGACATGACCGATAGGGCCGGGGTATCCCATGGGACCTTCTACCTCTATTTCTCGTCGAAAGAGGATATCCTCCGCTATCTAGGGGAGGAATTGCAGGAGGAGATGCTGTCTGGATCAAGGAAGATAGCCGCGATGGAGGAGCTTTCCCCTCAGGAACGGCTGTTTAGGATAGTCAAATATCTTCTGACCGTCCATGAGGGGCAAGAATTTCGGATGGACCTGCACGACGTGATCCATCGAAAGATACACGACAAGCTGAAGGATGACGCGATAGAGCTTTTCCTTCCTCTGGTCACATCGCTGGTAGAGGAGGGAGTCGAGGCGGGGCAGATGGATATATCCCGGCCCAGGGAGACCGCCACCTATCTGGTCCTTTTGGTGGCGGAGCTGGAGCACAGCGTCGACAGATGGGAGGGTGATGAGGCCCGTAAGAGGGCCTCCGATGCCCTTAGAGAGCTTTTGATACGTACCATCGGAGGTGATGAACATGTTTTCCAGGAGGATTTCTTCTGATGAGAAAGGGCGGTCCGTCGTCGGTTCCCTGCTGAGAAAGTTCGGTTTGGCATGCGGTTTCTGCCTGTGGATAGGGGTTCTCTTCGTCCTGTATAAGAACGGAAGTACCCTGGAGACCCTTTCGGCGGAGGGAAAGGAAGGCACGACGGCCGTTCCTGTAATGGCTCTATCGGTCGAGTCGGCTCCGTCGTTCAGGGAGGTGCGTTTCTTCGGGGTCACCCGTTCGTTGAAACAGGCGGTCATAGCCCCTCTCGTGTCCGGAAGGCTCAAGAGTAGATCGGTCGAGGTGGGAGACGCAGTCCGTTCCAAAGAGGAGATCGCCAGGATCGACTCGAGCGAGTATTCCCACCTCGTGGCGATGAAAAAGGCGGCTCTTTCCGAGGGTATGGCCGCCTTGAGGCAGGGAGAGGCCGACCTCGAGAGGACCAACGGGCTGTATCGGGAAAAAGTAGTGTCCACCCAGAATATGGAGAGACAGAGCACCTCGGTGCGCAGGCTTCGGGCCAACTGCGAGGTCCTGAAAAGCCAGTTGAAGGAGGCGGAGAGAAAGCTGAAGGAGACCCATATCCGAGCCCCCTTCGACGGAGTGGTGACAAGGGTTTGTTCCGAGCCGGGAGAATATCTGACTCCGGGAACCCCGGTGGTCGAGCTGGCAAATAGGGACGTCGAGTTGCAGATATCCGTTCCCGAGACCATGTTGGGCTCGGTGAAAAAAGGGATAACCCTAAAGATCAATTTCCCGATGCTCGGCGAGAGGGAGATTTCCGGAAAGGTCCTTTCAGTGGGAGATGCCCTGGGGGACGACCAGAAAGGGGTCCTCTTTCCGGTGAAGATAGGGCTCTCTCAGGTGGAATGGCTTCGTTCTGGCATGACCGCCGAGGCGGTCTTCGAGCTGCCGGTTAAAGGGCGTTTCCTCGTCCCTGTGGCGGCCGTATGCAACGGAGACGGCGAGAGCAACTCGGTCTTCGTGGTCAGAGACGGCCTCGCGGTAAGGGTTCCGGTTCGCCCCGAAGAGGCTATAGGCGATGCCGTTACTTTAGAGGGCGACATGAAAGAAGGAGATCTAGTGGTGATAGGCGGACACGCCTTTCTCTCCGACGGCGATCCCGTGGCGGTTCGGTTATGGAATGGATCGTAAGGATTCTACGGCAGCGCAAGGTCGTCTACAGCCTGTTTCTGGGGGCCGCCTTGTTGGGCGTCTTGGCCTGGGTCTCCATGCCGAGAGAGGAGGATCCTCCTCTCTCCTACAGGGCCGGGATGATTCAGGCGGTCTTTCCCGGGGCCGATGCCGAATCGGTGGAACGGTTGGTGGTTATTCCGCTTGAACGTCGACTTTCTCAGGTTAAGGAGGTGAAGAGGATCAAGGTGACCGCCCGTAGGGGCAGCGCCCTTTTTCTCATACACCTTCACGACGAGGTGATGGACAGCACCGCCGCCTGGGACGAGGTCCGTCGGGCCATGGAAAAGGCCAGGCCCGATCTCCCGTCGGAGGTTACCGGTCTGGTCCTGGACGACCGCATGATGGATTACGAATCCATCGTGGTGGCTATAGGCGGAACTGCCGATCTACTCGAGCTTCGAAACGGTGCCATAGCCCTGGAAAAGGAGCTTCTGAGGCTTCCGTCGGTGTCTCGGGTGCTGAGGATCTCCGATCCGGGTGAACAGATAACCGTGGCCTACGACGACTCCACAGCCGAACGTATGGGACTGAGCCCTCGGAATCTTCGTCAGGCTCTGTCCATGCAGAACAGGACCATGCCGGGAGGAAGCCTGGTAATGGGAGAGAAGAGCGCCGTACTTCAGGCCCATACGGAGTTCAAGAGCATCGACGAGATAGAAAACACCCCGGTGAGACTTCCTTCGGGAGGAACCCTCCCTCTGAAGACCATAGCCAAGGTCATACACGGTCCCTCCGAGCCCGCTCGGGATCGTATGAGATATATGGGTAATCCGGCGGTCGGCTTGGGAATAGTTCCGGTTACGCCGGTTAACTCCATCGAGTTCGGCCAGGACGTGAGAAAAATCCTTGAGAGGATGAGTGAAAAGCTTTCTCCCCTGGAGATAGAGGAGGTGTCCTTTCAGCCTCACTACGTCGATCTTAGGCTCAAGGGACTGTTCAACTCTCTTTTGACGAGCATGGTCCTGGTCGGCGGAATACTGTGTTTCTCCGTCGGGTTTCGAATGGGAATGGTGGTCAGCTCGGTGATCCCCCTGATAGTCCTGTCCTCTCTGGGTTTCTACGCACTCTGCGGAGGGGTGCTGAATCAGATCTCCATAGCCGCCTTCGTGATAGCCCTGGGCATGTTGGTGGACAACGCAATAGTCATGGCGGAGAGCGTTGAGGTGAGGATGAAAAACGGCAGCTCCGGAATGGACGCCGCGGTGGATTCGGTGAGAGAGCTGGGGTCGCCGCTTCTGGCCGCTACGGGGACGACCGTCGCGGCGTTTCTGCCCCTCTGGATGGCTCACGGACAGGCCGCCGAGTTCCTTCGGGCCATTCCTCAGGTCGTCACCCTGACCCTTTTCCTTAGCCTGCTGGCGGCGATGGTCGTCACCCCTACTCTGGCGGCATTGGCCTTCAGAAAAAGCCGAGTAAACACGGCAGACGACGGCGGGCGGTTCGATCTCGGCAGGGCCATAGGGGCCTTCTCCTCCAAACACGCTGTACCGATCCTGTTGATGAGCCTCTCTCTTTTGCTGGTGGTCGGAGGTTACGGCAAGCACGTCCGCAAGAATTTCTTCCCCGGTGCCGACCGAAACGTGGTCATGGTGGATCTGTTTCTTCCGGAAGGTGCGGACATCCACGCGATAGACGGCATAGTGGCAAAGGTGGAACGGCATCTGAAAAACGAGGTTTCCTCTGTCTCACGGGTGGCCTCTTTCATAGGCAGAGGGGCTCCCAGGTTCTACGCCAACATAGTTCCTGCTCCCAGAAATCCCCACAGGGCTCAGATGATACTCTTCACCGCGTCTCAGTCGCAAAACCACTCGGTCGTAGGCGAGATACGCTCCTACCTGAGAGAGGATATTCCCCAGGCGAACTCGGTGGTACAGGAGCTGGTTTTGGGAACTCCCGTGGACGCGCCGGTCGAGATCCGGCTGTACGGAAACTCCCTTAAAGACCTGAGGCTCGGAGCGGAGAAGGTCATGGAGGCGATGAAACGGGTTCCCGGAATGGTGGACTTGAGACATACGTTGGGAAACGGCAACCCGTCTCTGGAGTTCGACGTGTCCTCCGGGGCGGCGTTCCGCTACGGCCTGTACAGGGATCGGGTGGCTCAGGCCCTTTCGGGGCGGACGTTGGGGTTGCCCGCCGGTGAATATCGCCAGGAAGAGGAGCCGGTGCCTATAGTCCTACGCTCCGAGAAGGGGGTGTTTTTCGGCGCAGATCGTGTCTCCTCGGTCTTGATGGATTCGTCCTCCGCCGGCATTCCCCTCCAGACCGTGGCTCCCACCTCTATAGCCTGGCATCCCTCGGCTATATCCCGAAGAAACAGGGAACGATACGTGGCGGTTCAGGCCAACCTGGACGACGGTTACGTCTACAGCGACGTAATGAACCGGCTGTCGCCGATTCTGTCGGGAGGTCTCCTTCCAGAAGGCGTCCGCTTCGAGATAGGAGGCGAGGCGGAGGCCTCCGGAGAGGCCCAGGGTTCCTTCAGTCTGGCAGCTCCTTTCGGACTGATAGTCCTCGTAGGCATTCTTCTTGCGGGGTTTCGTTCGTTCCGCAAGGTCGGCATGGTACTGGTCACGATTCCTCTGGCCTCTCTGGGAGTCGTCCCGGGGCTTCTGTTGTCCGGGGAACCTTTCGGCCTGATGTCTCTGCTGGGGGTGATAGCCCTGGCCGGAATAGTGGTGAACAACGCCATAGTGTTGTTGGACGTGGTGGAGCTTCGACGTAAGGAAGGTCTTTCGGTTCACGAAGCTCTTACGAAGGCGGTGGAGGAGCGGCTCCGTCCCATATTGCTGACCAGCGGAACCACCGCGGCCGGGCTGCTTCCTCTGGCCTTCTCCTCGTCCAACCTCTGGCCTCCCATGGCCTGGGCCATGATATCCGGTCTGTGCGCCTCGACCGGACTGACCCTGTTCGTGGTTCCCGCCATGTACAGGGTCCTGTATCCGGAGAGAAGCGTCTTTTCCCGACTCTTCGGGCTGATCGGTTTTTTTGTCGGCACGAAGGCTGTTCGAAACGATCAAATATAACAGCTAAAGAAAGGGGTTTTTATCTTGAACAAGGTGACTACTATAACGGAGAATTTGGTGAAGGATTGTTCTACGGACGTCGAGAAGATGGAAAAAATATATCTTTTCGTGAGAGACGAGATAGTCTTCGACATGATGTCCGGAATGCTGGTGTCCTCCGACGAGGTCCTTACGATGGGTCGTGGTTCCTGCATGAACAAGGCGGTTCTCCTGAAGGATATGGCGAAAGCCGCGGGTATCCCATCCAGACTGCACTTCATGGAGGTTCGGAAGGAGGCCTTGGAGGACCTTCTTCATCCGGGAGCCTATAAACTGTGGCCCGATAGCTTCCTGCACACCTACCCGGAGGTTCGACTTTCGGATGAATGGGTGTCCATGGAGGCTACCTTCGACGCCCCTCTGCACGCAAAACTTCTGGAAAAGCGGTTGAACTTCGGCAAATACGAAGAGCGAAGGGATAACAGCATCGAGTTTTCCTCCAAAGGCGTGGTCGGAGCTCAACAGGGCACGGCGGTAGAGGGAGCCGAGCCTATCTTTGCCGATGACCTGCTTCCTCTGAAAAGGCATCTGGAAGAGGTTCCCGATTGGCTTGCCGAGATGGTCCCCTACCTCTGCGATATCTCCAGTAAATGGGTGAGAGAAAAAGTTCGTTCCTGATCTCTGCGAGGAATACCCCTCTGACTCTACGACAAGGGGGTATTCCTTTTTTCTTACCTCCAATGTTATCTACGATGGCTTGACAAAAATAGTTAGCCAGGCGTACTATGTTGTCGGAGCGAAGTAAGCTGCTACTAACTAATGAATGGAGTTCGATGGGAACATGGAGGACAGACTCAAAATCTACAGGGAGATAGCCGAGCTTATGTTCAGCGTCCATAACAGGTTCAAGGAGTTGGAAAGCAAACCGAAGGATTTCGGTACGGACGATCTTCTTTACTCCACCGAGATCCACACTATCGTGGCCGTAGGAGGAAATCCGAACTCCAACCTGACGGAGCTGGCCGAGTTGCTGGGGGTATCCAAGAGTTCGGTCTCCAAGTTCGTCAAGAAACTCCTGGAGAAGGGTTACATAGTAAAGACAAGGGCTCTAGATAACCGTAAGGAGGTTTTCTTCGAGCTTACGGAGAGGGGATGGACGGCCTACAGGGGCCACGAGGTCTTCTCCGAGAAGTTGTTCGGAAAGGTCTACGACATATTGAAAAAGGGCGAGGACGGGGACGCGTTGGTCGTCCGAAGGTTCCTCGAGGTGCTGAACGAGGAGAGCGAGAGGATCCTGTAGCGGGGATCCCTCTTGTTTTATTGTTCGCCTGTCTAGCAAAAGAGGAGATAAACGATGGGTAAAAGCAACGACGTAATTAGCAAATATCGGTCGAAAGCCATGGCAGGGGGGACCTTGGTCATGTTGAACGCCCTGTTCGGCATAGTGCCTCTCTGTCTCTCCCTGAGATTGGTCATGGGGTTGATGGATCGTTCCGTTAAGGATGCGAAGGAGATATGGCTGTACGGTGGGCTAGTCTGTGCGAGTCTGGCTCTTAAGGCTTTTTTCTACGGGTTGTCGGTGTGGAAGGTCCACGACGTCGCCTATTCCTGCCTTTCGGACATAAGACTGGCCGTTCTGAACCGTCTTAAGGGGCTGCCCATTTCCTTCTTTCAGAGGCGAAAGAGCGGAGATCTGGTCAACGTAGTCAGTCACGACGTGGAACAGGTCGAGCTTTATCTGGCCCACGGACTTCCCGAGGCTATCAACGCCGTGGCCCTGCCGGTGGCGATAATTCTGATGATGTTCACCGTTCTGGACTGGCGTCTCGGCGTAGCCTTGATCCTTCCGATACCCTTCGCCATGGTCTTGATGAAGCTCGTCGAGAAAACCAACTCGGAGGTAATGAAGCGTTTTCAGGAGAGCATGAAGAAGACCACCGGGGATCTGGTCGAGTACATCTCCACGATGCCTGTGATAAAGGCCTTCGGCCGTGACGAGTCCAAGACTGAGAGGATGCTGGCGGACGTAAGGGCCAACGCCCGGTGGATAAAGAAGGCCTCCCTCGGTCTGCACATACCAATGGGGTTCATCCTTTTGGTGATGGAGTCCGGCGTGGCCGCCGCCATGATAACCGCCTGCTATCTGATGAAAGGCGGCCGTCTGAGCGGCTACGAATATCTTCTGACTATCGCCCTGGTAGGGGCCTTTACGGGATTTTTCCTGAAGCTGCACGTCATCCAATATACCGGCACGATCTTCAAGAGATCTACGGAGAGTATAAACTCGATTCTTGACGTGCCGGACGAGAAAAGGACGGTTTCCGTGGAGGATGTCCGGCCCGGAGACGTCCGTTTCGACAAGGTGAGCTTCGGCTACGATGAGAGGGGCAAGGTGCTGAACGAGGTGGACCTGCTTTTCAGGGAAAAATCGGTGAACGCCATAGTGGGAGCCTCCGGTGCGGGAAAGAGCACGGTGGCCGGTCTGCTCATGGGATTCTGGAAGGGCTACGAGGGAAGCATCACCATAGGCGGAATGGAGATAGGACGGATGAGCGAGGGTAACCTGCTGAACCTGGTCTCCATGGTCCAGCAGGAGGTGTTTCTGTTCAACGTCTCGGTCGAGGAGAACATAAGGCTCGGAAAAGAGGACGCCGACAGAGACGAGATAGTGGCGGCGGCGAAAAAGGCCAGGATCCACGACAGGATAATGGATCTTCCCGACGGGTACGACACCGTGGTCGGAGAGGGAGGGTCCAGGCTGTCCGGCGGGGAGAAACAGAGGATATCCATAGCCAGAATGATATTGAAGGACACCCCCATCGTCATCCTGGACGAGGCCACCGCCGCCATAGATCCCTACAACGAGCACCTCATTCAGATGGCCTTGGACAGCCTGACGAAGGAAAAAACGGTCATAGTAATAGCCCATAACCTGAAGGCCATCAGGAACGCCGATTCGATAGTTGTGATGGAGGACGGCAGAGTGGAGTGCAGAGGCTCCCACGACGATCTGCTGAAGACCAGCCGTCTCTACCGGGAGATGTTCGACTCCCGGATCGATGCCGATCGGTGGAGATTGAAAGAGGAGGTCAAGGCATGTTAGCGGCTTTGATAAAGGATCTGACCGGGGAGTCCAAACTGTGTATGTCGCTGGCCATGGCGTCCTTCACCGTGGGATCCCTTTTGAACGTAGGGATAACCATGGTAGCCCTGGACGGACTCAGACAGGTAGGCATGGGAATGCCCTTGGATCTGTGGCGTTTCGCCTTCGAGCTCGTCGGGTTGTTCGTGGCCAAGGGAATCGCCAACCTGGTGGCGGAGATAGCCCAGCATCAGGCCGGTTTCGACACGGTCGCCACAGTCAGGGAGAGGCTCATCCGCACCATGAAGAGGATCTATCTGGGGTTCTACACAGATGAAAGAATAGGAGAGCTTAACACGGTCATCCAGAAGGACGTGGGGAACCTCCAGCCGGTGGTGGTCCACTTCTGGTCCAAGACGGTCAGCAGCGTCGTCGTAGCGGTGATCGTTGGGGCCGGACTCTTCTACGTGGACTGGAGGATGGGGCTGGCCATGGTGTCACTGATCCCCGTCGCTTTGTTCGTGATGTACTCCGGGATAGAGTCCAACGGCAGATTGCAGAAAGAGACCCAGAACGACCTGGCCGACGTGGTCAGTCTCTTCGTGGAGTACACCAAGGGGATCCCTCTGGTCAAGGCCTTCGGTGCAAGCTCGTCCTTCGAGAGAAAGCTCGGAAAGAGCATGGTGAAATTCGGCGAAAGCAGCAAGGCCATTTCCCGATCGGTCGCCGGATATATGGGCAGATATTTTCTGTTTCTGGATCTGTCCTACGGCGTTATGGTGACGGTGGGGGCCCTGTTGGTCTTCGGAGGCAGTGCGAAGGTCTTCGACTACATCCTGTTCGTCGTCCTCAGCCGGGAGTTCTACAGGCCTTTCATGGAGCTTGAGAACTACTGGGTCAATTTCATAAAGGGAAAGGACAGTTACGGCAGAATCTCCAAGGTGCTGAACGCTCCCACCATAAAACCGGCATCCCCTAGAAAAAACCCCGTCGGCATGGACCTTTGCTTTCAAAACGTCGACTTTTCCTACGGCAAGGAGGACTTCGAGCTTAAAGACGTGGACCTGGACGTGAGGGGCAACTCTCTGATCGCCCTGGTCGGTCCGTCCGGAGGTGGGAAGAGCACTATCGCCAATCTCATCCTCCGGTTCTGGGACGTGAGGAAGGGTCGGATACTGGCGGGAGGAGTGGACATAAGGGAAATCGACTACGACGACTTTCTGTCCAACGTCAGCGTCGTGATGCAGAACGTGATTCTCTTCGAGGACACCCTCTTCGAGAACATCCGGATAGGTAGAAGAAACGCCTCCAGGGAGGAGGTCGTGGAGGCCGCCAAGAAGGCCATGATACACGACTTCATAGCTGGGCTGCCGAAGGGCTACGATACCCCGGTCGGGGAGAACGGAGTGGGCCTCTCCGGTGGACAGAGGCAGAGGATCTCCATAGCTCGGGCTCTGCTCAGGGACGCTCCTCTGGTGATCCTGGACGAGATGACCAGCGGTCTGGACCCTATAAACGAGGTCAAGATACAGAGGGCCATCGACAACCTCACCGCCAGCAAGACGGTGGTGGTAATAGCTCATCACCTCAAGACGATCCGAAACGCCGACAGAATAGTGGTGTTGAAGGACGGTAGGATAGTTGAGACGGGAAAACACGACGATCTGATCAAAAAGGGAGGTCTCTACAGCGAGCTGTGGGAGGCTCAGGAGAAGGCAAGGGACTGGGAGTGTGCCGTGTAGGTCTCAGATCCTTTAATGTCATTCACAATGTCAAATTGACAATGTGGTTGACATGATGTATCCTGCCCCTACAGATCGATTTCAAGGAGGGGTTGGATATGAGAGAAAAGGGATCGCCGAGCATACCTATAAGGCCTCCGATGGTGCTCTACGCGGGGTTGGCCGTGGGAGGGCTTCTCGACTACGCGGCAGATGTGAGGTTTCTTCCGGATAGCTTAGGTTTCCTCTCGTCTCTTTCGGGATATGCGCTTCTGGCCGTCTCGATCGGTCTGATGTTCATGGCCTGTACGGCTTTCAGGAGGGAGCATACGAACGTCAGGACGGACAGGCCCGCCGAATCAGTGGTCGCCGACGGGATCTTCAGGTTTACCAGAAACCCTATGTACCTGTCCTTTTGCCTGTTGGGGCTGTCGCTCTCTTTGATCCTGAACAGCCTGTGGGTACTGTTGGGTACCTTCCCATTCTGTGTGTATATACATCACGTTGTCATCCCGGAGGAAGAAAGGTACATGGAAAAACGCTTCGGAGACGCATATCTGAACTACAGGAGGAGGACGCCTCGATGGCTGTAGACAGAGGCTGGCACGGGTTGCTGAGGGAGGTCGCATTGCTTGCCAAAGCGATGGAGAAGGCCACCGAGAAGATTCACAAAGACACGGGGCTTACCGGAGCCCAGAGGAGGATCCTTCGTCAATTGACAAAGATCGGCCCCGCTACGGTGTCCGACATGGCCAGGGAGAACGGGCTGTCTCGGCAGTCTCAGCAGAATCTGGTCAACGAGCTGCTCAAAAAGGAAATGGTCCGACAGGAGGACAATCCGAGACACGGTAAATCCTACCTTATAACGTACACCGAGACGGGGAAAGCCGCCTTCGATAAAGCCAGAGACGAGGAGGATCGCCTTATAGAGGAGGTGCTTGGCTCTGCCGACGAGGACCGTGTTGAAAAATCAATCCACCTTCTGAAAGAGGTTCGAGCGGCGTTGGAGGGGAGCAGAATCTAGCCCTTAAAGAGCGGTCGCCCCATCTAGGGAGCGGCCGCTCTTTTCGCCTTTATCCGAGTCTTTCTAGTTGAAACCGGTCAAGACGGCCCCGACCACTACCATAGAGGCCAGGACGAACAAAATAGCCTGGAACTTGATCTGGAACCTGGCCCAGGTTCCCCAATCGATCCTGGCGGCTCCCAGGCAAGCTATGAGACAGCCCGAGGTTGGAACTATCAGGTTGGTGAAGCCATCGCCGAGCTGGAAGGCCAAAACCGCAACCTGTCTGGTTACTCCGGCCAGGTCCGCCAGAGGGGCCATGAGAGGCATGGTCAAGGCTGCCTGGCCCGAGCCGGAGACGACGAAAAAGTTGAATACGGACTGGAAAAGATACATAAGCCATCCCGATACCGCCGTGTTGAACGAGCTTATGGCGTTTCCGGCCGAGTTCAGTATGGTGTTTAGAACCGTCGGATCCGTCGGTGTATCTCCTCCCAGGACTAGGACTATCCCCTTCGCCATGCCCACGACCATGGCTGCCCCCAGAAGGTCCTTGGCTCCCTCTCTGAAGCTGACCGCGATATCGTTTATCCCCATGTCGTTGAGTTTGAACAGAACCCCTATAACTCCCGAGACCAGTCCGACCACGAAAAACTGTGTGGCTATCTCCGGAATGTAGTAGCCGTTGGTCATGACTCCCCATATCACCCAGGCTATTCCTGCGAAGAGGGCCAGCACCACCAGCATGTGTCCCAGGCCGAAATGACTCTCGACCTCCTTGCCTTTTTCCACGTTTTCCCGGAAATACGAGTCTGTCTCGTAGCAGAGAGACGATGTCGGATCTGCCTTGACCTTCTCTGCGTACCTCATGGTGTAGAATATTCCCACAAGGGTGAAGCCTGCCCACATGGCCATGCGGAACCCCGCTCCGGAGAGCACCGGAATGCCGGAGATCCCCTGGGCTATGGCGACGCTGAAGGGGTTCATCCATGAGGTGGCGAAGCCTATCTGGGTGGCAACGTAGGTTATCATCACAGCGGTGATGGCGTCGTATCCAAGAGCCACGCAGACGGGAGCCAGTATCAGGACGAAGGGAATAGCCTCCTCTCCCATACCGAAGATGGCTCCTCCCAGGGAGAAGAGGACGAACATGACCGGGATGATCGCCCTCTCCATGCCCTTGAACTTGCTCAAGACATGGAGAATTCCGGCCTCGACCGCTCCGGTCCTTATGATTATTCCGAAGGCTCCACCTATGACCAGGATAAAGGCCATCACTCCGACGGCAGATCCCCACTTGCTTCCGGAGACGAACCCCTCGAACACGTAGTTGAGAAGCCCGACCTCTCCGTAGGGTTCGAAAACGGCCACCCCTTTCTTTACCGGGTTGCCCTGCTCGTCTCTTTGAAGCTCGAAACTGTCGGCGACCAGAACCTCTCTCGTCTTGGTCGCTCCGTCCATCTCGTAGGTTATCTCCTGGGTCTTGTAGGTCCCCACCGGGACGGTATAGGTAAGGACCGCGGCGAGAAGGACTACGAAAAAGATGATGACATAAGTATCCGGCAACCTCATGGTCTTGCATGAAGGGTCTTTCTTGGACGACATGTACTGTTCAACTCCTGTCATTTAAAGATGCCCCTTTTGAATGCGGGGCTTGTCTCTTTGAATATTGATACGATATTGACATTATGTCGACATAATGTACCATATGGATACAACATATCACAGTAGCCGTCTCGTTGTCCACCCCAAGGACGAGGAAGGAGTGACATGTATGATTTGGCCATCCGCCAGCGACGGGGAATTCTCTCCGTCATCCCAGGCAGTGTTGGACTATATCTTGGATCGGATAGAGGACCTGAGGCTCATGCCGGGAGAACCGATTTACGAGACCGCCCTGGCGTCGGAACTGAATATGGGGCGGACCGGGATCAGGCAAGCCCTCACCTTTCTGGTGGGAACCGGCTTTCTGGAGAGCGAATCGGGGAAGAGGGGATATCGTATTCCCGCTCTTTCCGCCCAGGACATGGAGGACGTCTTCTTCATGAGAGCACTGCTGGAGGGAGAGGCGGCGTCTCTGGCGGCCCGTAAAGCCACACTGGACGACGTGGCATATCTGAGGGAGCTCAACGAAAAAGAGGAGTCCTTCGCTCTGTCGGATCTTCCGAGAGAGTATCGAACGATAAACCTGGAATTTCACTGTTCGATAGTGAGGATCGCCGGCAACAGCTATCTCGAGAGGGCCTTCCATCCTATATTCTGGCGCTCTCGTCTATACATAATGTATGTAGGCAGCTTTCAGCCTCTCAAGGCTCCGGCGGACAGTGGACAGACTAACACCCCGATGGAACACAGGAAAATAATCGACGCCATAGAGAACAGGGATCAGGAAAAAGCAAGATCCTCCGCCCTCGACCATATCAGGGATACCAGGGCTTTCAGGCTTTCCCTGGACGGTGACAGGGCGGCCAGGGTTCTCTCCGGCAGGATACGAGCAGAGGAGATCGATTAGTTGTTTACTCTTATAAAAAACGTTGAACTGTATTGCCCCAACAGGCTGGGCGTAGGCGACATTCTGATGGCTGGAGGCAAGATCGTCTGGGTGGGAAACTCCTTTCCCGGAAGAGATCTGCCCAATATGGACGTGATCGACGGATCCGGCAAGATAGCGGTTCCCGGATTCGTGGACGGTCACGTTCATATAGCCGGAGGAGGCGGAGAAGGGGGGTTCTCATCCAGAACTCCCGAGGCGGCTCTTTCGGATCTGACAGAGGCCGGGGTGACCTCGGTCGTAGGGGTTTTGGGAACCGACTCCACCTGTAGATATCTCGGAGAGCTTCTCGCCAAGGCCAGATCCCTGAGGGAAGAGGGGATTTCAGCATGGGCTTTAACCGGATCCTACGAGATTCCGGTAAAAACTCTCATGGGCTCGGTTAAGGACGATCTGATACTGATAGACCTGTTCGTAGGGGTAGGAGAGGTGGCCATCTCTGATCACCGTTCGTCTCAGCCTACCTTCGAGGAGCTCTCCAAATTGGCTGCCTCGGCCCACGTGGGCGGAATGATAGGAGGCAAGTCGGGGGTCATAAACGTCCATATGGGAGACGGTCCGGCATTGCTATCCCCCATAAGAAAGGTGGTGGAGACCACCGAGCTGGGGCTGGGGCAGTTCCTTCCGACCCACGTCAACAGAAACCCCGATCTTTTCGAGGACGCCATAGAATACGGGCTTTCCGGAGGTCAGGTGGACCTCACGACCAGCACCACCCCACAGTTTCTGGAGGAGGGCGAGATCAAGTGCAGCCAAGGGCTCAAGAGACTGCTGGACTCGGGGGTTCCGGCGGAGCGGATAAGCTTCAGTTCCGACGGTCAGGGAAGCCTTCCCTTTTTCGACTCCGACGGGACTTTTACCGGCCTGTCCATCGGGACGTCAAGGTCGCTCCTGCCCGAGGTCAGGGACTCGGTGCTACAGGAGGGCATACCTCTCGAGACAGCCGTTCAGGTGATAACCTCCACTCCCGCCTCGATCTACAGACTGCCCGGCAAGGGAAGAATAGCCGAGGGGAACGACGGAGACGTCGTCCTGCTGAACCGGGAGGACCTCTCGGTGGACTCGGTGTTCGCCATGGGACGGAAGATGGTCCAGGCCGGAAAGGCCGTAGTCAAGGGGAAGTTCGAGAGGTAAATCGATAAGAAAAGCGAATAAAAGGAGGATCGCCTTTTTAAGGCGATCCTCCTTGTGTTTGGAATGAGGCCAGCTAGGCCTCTCTATCGATTTTTTGCTGTAGAATGAAATAAGCACGATTGCAGGTGATGTCTCATAGAAACGAGGTTCTTTAGATGATAAAAAGTATATCGATAAAGAAATTTAAGAGTCTAGTCGACATGGAACTTGAGTTGAGCGATTTTACATGTCTGATCGGCTTAAACGGATCGGGAAAATCCACTGTGCTGCAGGCCATCGATTTTATCGGCCAGATGATGAGGGGCAAACTTTCTGATTGGGCTAGGTCGCGACGTTGGAACTGGAAGGACATTCCTTCTCGGTTGGGTCAGAGGGCCCTAGCAAGGGTTATTTCCTTTAAGGTAACGGCAGAGGTTGAGGCTGGAATAACAATAGTCTGGGACTGCCAGTTTAACTGTGCAGAGACGTTTCTTCGTTGTACTAAAGAGTCGGTGAAGAGCGATAGCGGTGACGTTTTCATGGAGGTTAAGGACGGTCATTACCGAATAGGGTCTGGCTCACTTCGCCGCATCGAATTTGATTATCAGGGGTCGATCCTCTCTCAGCTAAAAGACTCCTCCTTGGATGAACAGCCCGAACTCTTGGAGCTTAAAAGACTTATAGGATCGATCAAGTCCATGGACTTGCTCTCGCCTCCTCAGATGCGTGAAAGGGCCCGATCTGTGGAGGAGGTTGGACCTGGAGGAGAGGGCCTATCGGCTTTTATCGACGGTATGATCGAGAAAGAGAGAAGGGAGCTCGTCGATGCCCTGCGGGAGATATATCCTCACCTAATGGATATAGAGACAAAATCCCTACGTAGTGGCTGGAAGGAGTTGAAGTTTAAAGAAAGATACGAGGAAGAGCTAGTTACAGAGGCCCATCACATGAACGATGGAACCCTTCGTCTAGCCACTATCTTCGCCCTTTTGGCCCGAGGTGACAGGATACTTCTGTTCGACGAGATTGAAAACGGTATAAACCCAGAGGTGATGGAAAGGCTAGTACAGCGGATGGTAGAGTCTCATCGTCAGGTTATAGTGACGACCCACAGCCCTATGATATTGAATTATCTGAGCGATGAGGTTGCCGAACGCTCGGTGATACTGCTTTATAAAAACCGTGATGGACACACCAAATCGACCCGCTTTTTCGATCTTCCCGATGTGAAGAAAAAACTCACCTTGCTCGGCCCTGGCGAGGTCTTTCTGGATTCGGACTTAAGAGAGCCTGTAGAGATTCGGGAGAGCTAGGCGGATGTTATTCCTTCTGAGCGGGGAGGGACCAAGCGATATGGGAAGCTGTTCCTCCGGCGAGCGATTTTGCGGTCTGGGAAAAGATGACTTTAGACCGGGACCGATGGCTTTGTTTGTGGATAAACTGGCTGATATTATCCTGAATTACTCTCCCTTAGAAACATATATTATGGCCTACGTCTCCGAAAAGGGGCTTGGGGATCTAAAAGAAAAAGGACGTAAGATATTCCTTTCGGGATCGAAAGCTGGTAAAGGCAACGCCTATTTTCGAAAAAACGCCTTTCTGCTAGGACGATATGCACTTGAAATGAAGGAGGATCAGGGCCAATCGGTCGTGGCGATCCTTTTCAGGGATTGCGATGGAACCAGATCCTCTCCTAGATCGGAGTGGGACGACAAACGAAAGTCCATAGTTTCAGGATTCAAACTAGCTGGTCTACGGACGGGGGTTGCCATGGTCCCCAAGACAAAATCCGAGTGCTGGTTACTCTGCGCTGTCCAGGAGGGGCAGAGCTATCGTGATTGTGCTAGATTTGAGGAGCTTTCGGGCAACGATTCGAGCGAGAAGGGAGCGCCTAAAAAGGTTTTGCGGGAAGCTTTAGGTGAAGAGGGCACGTCGGAACTTTTGAATGATCTGATCCGAAACGGGACGATAGATCCCATTCGAATAGACATGCCGAGTTTCAACGCCTTCAAGGAAGATCTTGAGGAAGCGATCAGGATTGCGATGAAAGAGTAACTTACTATCACAACGTCTACAGTGCCGTTCCGAAATAGAAGGCAAGGGAAGTGATTCTGATGCTCAAGGCAAAGTCTATCTTGGCACATAGTGGTTGTGAAGAAACCTGATAAGAAACGGATGAAACGAGGATCGCCTTTTTAAGGCGATCCTCGTTGTGTTTGTGGCCGCTCTATCGAGGGAATCTACGCCGAGGGAGCCAGTTCCTCGTTTTTCAGCTCCTTTTTCCTCGCGTTGCCGTCGGAATCGTAAAACAGTCCGCGTAGCATCAAAGCCAGGGCGCCGTCTCCCAGGATGTTGCAGGCCGTGCCGAAGCTGTCCTGTAAGGCGAAGATCCCCAACAACAGGCCGACTCCGTCGGCGTCGAATCCCAGCACCGATTGGACTATGGCCAGCGAAGCCATGACCGTTCCGCCCGGAACTCCGGGGGCGCCTACGGCGAAGATACCGAAAAGCAAGATGAATAAGGTCAATGTCTCGGGAGTCGGCATTGTCCCGTACAGCATCTTGGATATGGTCATGCAGAAAAAAGTCTCGGTGAGCACGGATCCGCAAAGATGGACGGTGCTCCCCAGAGGTATGGCGAAGTCCGTCACCTCCTGGGGCAGAACCTTGGATTTTCTGGCGCAGGACAAAGTCACGGGCAGAGTCGCAGCGCTGGACATGGTCCCTACGGCGGTCAGATATACCGGCCCGTAATGTTTGATGACCTCCCAGGGGTTTTTGCGAGAGACCATTCCCGATAGGGCGTAGAGAAAGAACAGCCATATGAAGTGTCCGAGGAGGACTATGAGTATAACCTTGAAAAAGACGGGGAACTGCTGGGTAAGCCTTCCGGTATAGGCCATCTGGGCGAAAGTGGCGGCTACGAAAAAGGGAAGCAACGGTATTACGATCTTCTTGACGATGGATAGAACCATCGATTGAAATTCGTAGAGAATCTTTTCGATGTTTTTAGCGTCGCCCCATATTGTAGCCACTCCGGTAAGTATGGCCAGGACAAGTGCGGTCATTACGGGCATTATGGGGGGTATGTCTATCGAGAAAATAGCCTTGGGCAGAACCTTGAGCCCCTCTATCTGGGTAGGAATGTCCAGATGGGGAATTATGGAATATCCGGCTATGGCCGCAAAAGCCGCCGCTCCAACGGCGGATAGATACGCCATGATCAACATGGTGCCCAACATAGCACTGGCTTTTTCCTTAAGAGATGTTATGGCGGGAGCTATGAATCCGAAAATGACCAGAGGGATGGTAAAGAAGATTATCTGTGCCAGTAACCCTCTGATTGCCACCACGGTTCTCATCGTTTTTTCTCCCGCATGTAGGCCGAAAAAAGCCCCAATACCTATAGCGGCCATAAGGACCACTATGAGAGTTACACCGCCGTTTTTCTTCACCTGTCGCACGCTCCTTTTGGAGAAAGATAAGAGTTGATTTTTTACAAAACACACAGTTTGCAACTAATAATTATAATGTTTATTTCTTTACGGTCAAGATCTGACTGATATGGTTTTGTTCTCTCTATATATATCGGCGAGGTGACGAGGGATAGATCGGCGTTCTTCTCTTCTTGACGTTGACACGGTGTAAAGGTGTATCCTTAATGCATGAACATGTATAAGGTAAAGACTTTGTAGAAATCTATACTCGAAAGGAGAGAGAAATCGTGAAAGACAAGGCTCAGGAAGATCGCAAGGACTTGGACAAAGAGGCTTTGTTGAAGAAAAAGAAGGAAGAGAATCCCGACGAGTTAGAGGATTCGACCCTGGAGAATCTCTCCGGAGGCGAAGGGATGAACCTGGGAGATATCATCAGTTCTTGAGAGGTGAGATCAGGGAAAGGAGTCTCTTCATGTGTAAAATGCACGTAAAAAAGATCTGTTTTTACCGGATCTTATATACTTTGTTCTTCCTGGGATTGGTCTGTTTGGGAGACGCCGCCGAAGCCGCTTCCCTGACGGTCACCAGCGGTGCCGACGACGGTTCCGCCGGCACGCTGCGCTATGCGGTGGGAAAGGCCTATTCGGGACAGACCATTTCCATAGAGGTGGATACGGTAACCCTCACGTCTTCCCTTTACATCCCGAAATCCCTCACGTTGCGGGGGAACCCCACGACGATCCGTCAGGCCGGAACCAGAAGGGGAATTACCCTCTCATCCGAGGGCAGCATCTGGAAATTCTACGATCTGGTCTTCACCACCGACGGCGTTGCCTCCGACTATCCGGGGCTCACAAACCACGGACTTCTCTACCTGAACGACTGCTCCGTAACGAACTGCATCGGAGGAGGAGGCATATACAATACCGGGAATATCACCATGCGCAACTGCACCGTGAGAGACAACACCCTCTCCCGCTTCTATACGGCGGACGCGGCGGGAATCCATAACGGGTATCTCGGGATTGTCACCATGCACGACTGCGTGGTGGAGAACAACGTAAGCTCCACTCGCTCCTCCGGCAGCGGAGGAGGCATCGTCAACGGTTATATCCTTTTCATGTATGGATGTACCGTGAGGAACAACTCCAGTGTCTACGGAGGAGGTCTGCGGCTCTACTCCTCCAGCCAGACCGTTCTCGGCCAGGGATGCGTCATCCAGGACAATACCCCCGATCAGATCGCCGGAAACAACGGATATACCCTTATCGACGACGGAACCAACACAGTCGGAACGTCTCCGGGAAGAAGCTCGGTGGCTCTTGCGGGAATGGCCTCTGGTTTGTCTCCGAAACCTCGCGCCACCTCGGGAGAGGCCGACGTGATCGTCGTCGAGAAGGATCTGGGTAATTCGGGCAGCACCCTGTATGGAGAGGTGCGAGAGGCTCTTTCTGGAGATATCAGTGGCATCTCCGGCGACCTCGCCGTTTCTTTGGAGGGCATGAACGCCTCTCTCTACAACGCTTTCGCCTATGAAAACGTTCCTCTAGAGGACGTTTCGGGAAACGGAGGGCTGGAGATAGAGTTCACCGCCTCCTGGCCGCGATACGTCCGCTACTACGCCGCCTTCGCTCTGGCGAAAGAGGATGGGACAGGCACCGAGGACGTGAAAAACCTGACGCCGGAGGGCTACGTTCTTCCCGAGCGGGGAATCCAGTTCGAGATCCGGCCCGGTCAGGCTCTTCCGGAAGGGGTGAACCCTCCCGACTTCTACGAGACCGGAGAGGGGCTTCGGACCTGGCGAAACACCGTGGAGGACAACGGATCCTTCGACCTCAACCCCGATAACGGCGTGGTGACCTTCCGAGTCTGCTCGATTCGGACGGAGGCGGAAACTCCCACACCCGACGGCGATGGAACCGGAGGTTGCGATGTCGGAACCGGAACCGTTTCGGCTTTTTCCATGCTGTTGTTTTTTGGATTGCCCTTGATCATGAAGTTACATAAAAAGAGGTGGTTTTAGGTGTACACTTAAAACCATCTATCCCCTTTCCCTGCATGGACTGATCCACCGCAAGACGGCCAGGCAATACAGCAGGCAACAGGAGGTAGGGATCTTAGCGGGACGCTAAAGGCACTTAGCGTGTAGAACCCGATAAGGTCGTTATCGGAGTTTACCGCCATATGACATTATCCTTGCTGAAGGGGACGACTCTACAGAGGGATTCCTTCATGTTTTCACGGATCACTTTATCCGCCTTTTCCTGTGCCGCCTCTATGAGAAACCTCGATACGGGAGTTCCCATTATCTCGGCGGCACGTCTTATCAGTTTGTTCTGTCTCGGAGTCAGTCTAACCTCGAGTTTTTCGCTTTTCATGGCATCCATCTATCTCGCCTCCTGTAACGATATTGTGCGGTACGATAACAACAGATCAAGATTTCAGGCCAATTCCTTTTTTTATTAACGTCCTTCCTCCGACCAGTCCCCAAAGCGGTACCAAATACAGATAGCAGGCAGCCAGAATGCTCGTCGTCGGTGCGGATATGTACACCAGAGGCACCGCCGCCGCAGTGGTCCAGGGAATCAGAGGAGCGGTCAGGACAGCTGTGTCCTCCAGGTTCAGGGCTAACCGTTCTTGGTCGATGTTCAGGCCCTGGCATATCTGATGGGTTAGCATTATGGTCAAGGTCTGATTGCAGGCTATTACTCCGCAGACGACCGAACCCAGAAGCATGGCGCCGAAGGGCGAGATCCTGTCGGCCAGGCCGTTGACCTGTCTCTTCAGCGAGTTCAACAGGCCGGTTTTCTCGAAGATTCCGGCGTAGGAGGAGGAGATGGAGACTATGGCCACCACCCTGAGCATAGACAGAATGCCTCCACCGTCCATGAGGGCCGCAAGCTGAGTATCTGTCGCCCTATAGCCGTAGACCACGAGCCCGGGAAGGGATGAAAATTCCCGGGCTTGATACATAACGTAGATCGCGGCGGCACAGAGAACGCTGGCTCCGATGGTGTATCTCACGTTGATCCGAAAAAACGACATTATCAGTATGATTACGGCCGGAAGCAGCGGTATCCAGCCGAGTTTGAAGCTTTTCTCGAAGACGGTCTGTATGGCTTTATCCGTCATCGGCTGATGAGGCAGGAGGAAGCCCGCCACGGCATAGATCAGACAGGTTATCAGGAAGGGAACTGCCGACGATCTCATCATGGCGCCGATGTTTCTGTACAGGTTCGTCGAGGTAATTCCTGCGACGAGCAAGGCGCTCGTGGATACCGGCGAGCATCGGTCGCCGAAGTAGATTCCCGATAAAATCGCTCCTCCGGCGATCGCAGGGTTTATCCCTATGGAAAGAGCCATGGTCATGCATATGACTCCCATGGTTGCGGCTGCTCCGAAGGCGGTTCCGGTCAGAAACGATACCAGGCAGTTGAGCAGAAAGGTCATCAGTACCATAAGAGAGGGTTTCACCAGCCTGGAGGAGTAGCTGACTATGGCCGGGATGGTGCCGGAAGCTCGCCACAGGGCCGTCAGAACCCCGATCAGGAGAAGGATCATGACGACGTTCCTGACGGTATAAAGGCCTTCGAGGGACATCTTGAGTATAGATCTAGTCGAATAGCCTCTGAACCGTGCGTGAACGAAGAATATGCAGTATCCCGCCGAAAGAGCCAGCAGAATGGATATGTCCAGGGCGATGCAGGTCGTAAGGGCTATAATGAAGAGCAACAGGGTTATAATGTCCATGTTATGACCGCCGATTCTGTAGGGTTTGTCCGTTGATCTTCAGCTAGCTTAGCACAGTAAAAGAGGAGTGTTTGTCTATGTCCAAGGAAATCCTGAAAATAGAGACGGAAACGTCGGAGCAGCTCTACAACTACGTAAACGCCAAACTTCTCGGCTTGATCTGCGAGGAGCCCGATCCCCTGGCAAATCTGGCCAACGCCGCGGCGTTGCTCTATCTGCTTCTGGACGATCTGAACTGGGCGGGGTTCTATCTGATGAGAGAAAAGGAAAACTCCCTTGTTCTGGGGCCATTTCAGGGCAAACCGGCCTGTACCCGCATTCCTTTGGACAAAGGCGTCTGCGGTGCGGCGGCTCGAACCGGAGAAATTCAGATCGTGCCGGACGTGGAGCTTTTCCCCGGGCATATCGCCTGCGACGGGGCATCCGCCTCGGAGATCGTCCTTCCTCTGATGCGGGAGGGCCGGGTATTGGGGGTCCTGGATCTGGACAGTCCTCTTCGGAAACGTTTTTCATCGGAGGACGGGGAAGGGCTTTCAAAATTCGTGGAGACTCTGCATAAGTACGTGGCCTGGGACGATCTTTGCTGACGTAGGGATCATCGGTGTTTGTGAAGTAGAGGAGCGGTGGAGATATGGCGTTTTTGTCACTGTGGCAGTTTTGGGCCGTTCTGGCTATCGTGCTTTTCATAGGAGAGATAGCCTCTCCCGGGTTCGTGTTGGGATGTTTTGCCTTGGCCTGTCTTCCTCCTTTGGCGTTGGGGTTGGTATGGCCGTCCCTAGCGGGGGCGTCTCTTGACGGTCGCCTGGCGTTGGCGGTCTTCGCTCTGTCCTCTTTGGCCGGACTGTGGCTGATCCGTCCGTCGGTGGTGCGCCATCTTTACGGGGCCAAGGAGCGAAAGTCGGACGTGGACGGCATGGTCGGCTCTCTGGGCGTGGTAGTCAAGGCCATCCCGTCCGGAGAGACCGGCGGAGGATACGTCAAGCTCAGAGGATCCCAGTGGTGGGCCTTTCATGTGGATGGACGTTCCGTTCCCGAGGGGACGGAAGTGGAGGTCGTTCGGGTTTCGGGGGCCAAGGTGATGATACGGGAGTCCGGCAGGGTTTCCGAAGAAGACGAGCGGAGGTGACCTTTGGTATGCAGGAGATAATATGGGTGGTTCAGGATTCCATGGATTTTGCGGTTTTGGTTTTCTTCGCCTTTTTCGCGGTGGTGATCCTCCTATCGGGGATAAAGATAGTTCCTCAGGCCCACAGGGTCGTGGTGGAGCGTCTCGGCAAGTTCCATCGCGTCCTTTCGCCGGGGGTCAACTTCATCTTTCCCGTGCTGGATCGTCCCAAGGCGACGGAGTGGGTTTTCAGAAGAGGTTTACGCAAGACGTCCAGTCTGGATATGAGAGAGCAGATCCTGGACTTTCCCAAGCAGAACATAATCTCTCGGGACAACGTGGTCATGGAGATTAACGCAATGCTTTACTTTCAGATCAGCGATCCTTTCAAGGCCATCTACGAGATAGCGAACCTGCCTATGGCCCTGGAGAAGCTTACCCAGACTTCTCTGAGAAGCGTAATGGGCGAGATGGAGCTGGACGAGATTTTCAGTAAAAGGTCCGAGATAAACGAGAGCCTCAGGAGCACTCTTGACGAGGCCAGCGACGTCTGGGGAGTGAAGGTTACCAGGGTTGAGATCCAGGACGTAAATCCTCCCGAGTCGGTACAGACCGCCATGCAGCGCCAGATGGAGGCGGAGAGAACCAGGCGGGCCGTTGTAACCGAGGCCAATGGACAGAGGGACGCCGAGGTTAACCGAGCTGAGGGAAAGAAACGGGCTATCGAGCTGGAGGCCGAGGGAATGGCCAACGCCAGGATAAGGCTTGCCGAGGCAGAGGCCGAGGCTCTGTCCAAGATCTCCGAGGCCCTGACGGCCCACGCCGGAAGCAAGGATCCGACGTCCTATCTGGTTGCCCTGAAATATCTGGAGTCTCTAAAGGAAATGTCCGCCGGAGACAAGACCAAGATGGTCTACCTGCCGTACGAAGCGTCGTCCATACTGAGTTCCGTAGGGGCTATGAAGGAGTTGTTCAAGGAGCGGGCGTAATCTCTTGTGCGATGGATTTTCGATTTTTCGTCGAGAGGTGTTTCTTGCTTCTCGACGATGTAATATTGCTCAATAGAAGGGCTTAAGTATTTTAAACAGGGGGATGCCGAATGAATAAAGAAAGTTCGTTTGATTTATTTAGTTATGGCTCTACCTGGCTTCGAGCTGATTTTCATCTCCATACCAATGTCGATAAGGAGTTTATCTACACCGAAGACGAGGACTATTATTACTCAAATTACGTCGATGGTTTAGTTCAAGCAGGTATCGGTCTTGGAGTTATAACGAACCATAATAAATTTAACCTGTCAGAGTTCAAAGCCCTCAGGAAAACGGCGAAAAAGGAGGGTATCTGTCTGCTCCCAGGAGTTGAGTTATCGACCAGCGACGGTTCAAACGGCGTTCATACCCTGATCGTTTTTGAAGACAGATGGTTGGAAAATGGGAATGACTATATATCGCCTTTTATCTCGAGCATGTTTCCCGGGAAAGCGGAGTCGGAGTACCAGCACGAAAACGGTCGTAGCGATAAGACGATTCTTCAGGCAGTGGAGGAGCTGGATAAGACCGCACGGGACTACTTTTTGATTTTTGCCCATGTTGAGCAAAGCAACGGCTTGTGGAAAGAGATGTCCGGTGGGAGGCTTAAGGATTTTGCCGAGAGTAGATATGAATCGGTAAGGCGACGTTGTCTTGGATTTCAAAAGGTCAGAACGTACCATAAGGAAGACTCGGTCTGTCGTACCAAGATAAAAGACTGGCTTGGTGACTGGTATCCCGCAGAGGTAGAGGGCTCGGACTGTAAGTCCATCGAGGAGATCGGTAGAGGAAGGCGCTGTTTTCTCAAACTTGGTGCCCTCTCTTTTGATGCGGTAAAATTTGCTCTGATCGATAAAGGAAGTCGAGTGTCCTCCGAGCCGGTACTACATGACCATTCCCATATTCGGTGCGTTCGCTTTACCGGAGGAATATTAAATGGCAAGGAGCTTAACTTTTCGCCGGAGTTGAATACCTTGATCGGTATCAGAGGTAGCGGCAAGTCCTCTGTGCTGGAAGTCCTTCGCTATTGTCTTGACATCCCTTTTGGAAAGAATGCCGTGGATCAGAGATACAAAGAGGAGTTGGTTGGCTTTGCTTTGGGAAGCGGAGGAAAAGTGGAGATCGAAGCCGTGGATCGACATGGGCAACTCTACACGATTCGACGGGTCTGGGGGGAAACCTATTCCGATGTCCTGATCGACGGTAAGCTACAACCTGGGGTTTCCATCAGAGAGACGGTGGTCCATAAACCTATCTATTTTGGACAAAAAGATCTATCCAATACCGGTCATGGTTTTGAGAAAGATTTGGTGGATAAGCTTTTAGGATCCCGATTGGAGGAAGTTCGTCGTAAGATCGAGGGACAAAAGCGCAGAGTCGTGGAAGCTGTAGACCACATGCTTAAAGTCGACGGTGTCCAGGAGCAGATAGAGGAACAGAGAGAAATTCGGAAGGACACAGAGTATCGCCTAAAGCTTTATCGGGATAACGGTGTCGAGGAAAAACTAAAGAAAAGATTGGATTTTGACAAGGACGCTCAAATCCTTGAAAAAGGTATCGGTTTGGTCGAGGCTTTTGTCTTCGACCTGGAGGATTTGCTTGCCCGCAACGAAGACGAGATTCGTAATTTTAAAGGTTATGTGTCGGTGAATAACGGTAGCTTATTCGATAGATTTTATGAACATTACGAGATGTACGTGTCTTTTGTCACTCGTATCAAGGAGTGGCTAAGAGAGGAAAAAAATGCTCGAAAATCTTTGTCCGAATGCAAGGAAGACTTTTTACGTATCCGCAGGGGCATGTTAGAGGAGTTTGCCGATGTAGAACGAAAGCTGTCCGTTCAGTTGCATGACAGCGGCATTCAAAACATCAGCACCGATGAGTTTTTAAAGTTAAAACAGAGGTTGTCTAGGGCTAATCAGTTTATTGCCGAATTTGAGAAACAAATCGATCGACAGGCTGGATTGCGAGACGTTCTTTTGACCGAGCTTGCTGCGTTGAACGACCTCTGGCTTGAGGAGTTCAACGTTATAAAATCAGAACTGGGCGAAATCATCTCTGAGGATTCTCCGTTATCGATAGAGTTTGGATACAAGGAGGATTCGCAGGAATATCTCTCCTTTATGAAAGAGATCTTCAAAGGCAGTGGAGTTAGAGAAAGCACTTATCGGGGGATCGTGGATCGTTATGTCGATTTTATCGATATATATAAGGATTTCGAAAATGCAAAGGCTTTTTTCGGAAGTAATCCGCAAAACTTGGTAGATCGTTTTATGGACAACTTGAAAACTCTTCTGACATGGCAGAGACCTAATAAGTTTACTATTAGATATCACGATAAAGAGTTGAAAAATCATTCTTTGGGGCAGCGGGCTTCCGCTCTGATTCTGTTCGTTTTAAGTCAAAGGGAAAACGATTTAGTCATAATAGATCAGCCGGAAGATGACTTGGATAATCAGACGATCTACGAGGATGTTATAAAATTGATAAGGCAGATGAAGCCGACAGTTCAGTTCATTTTTGCCACCCATAACCCTAATATCCCCGTTCTTGGCGACGCGGAGCTGGTTCATGGCTGCTCTTTTGCTGAAGATTCAGTTCAGGTCCAGTCCGGCAGCATCGATGATCGTGGGATTCAACAGACTGTAATTCGCATTATGGAAGGTGGCAGAGAGGCCTTCAACCGTCGTAAGGAGATTTATCAAATATGGAAATCGTAGATATCTTACAGGTTCTTACGCAAGGTGAGGATAGCAAGAATCAGTTTAAAAAGAAAATAGTGAATGCCGATAGTTTGGCCCATGAGCTCGTCGCTTTCAGTAACTCTTTGGGAGGCAAGCTTTTCTTAGGTGTCGACGATGATGGAGAGATCGTAGGATTAGAACAAAAGGATATCCAGAGTTTCAATCAGCTTTTATCCAATACGGCCAGTCAGAATGTGAGGCCTTCCATCAATCCTTTGACGGAAATTTTTACGATCGATGGGAAGCATATCCTTGTCGTGAATGTCCCTAAGGGAAACAACAAGCCTTATCAAGATAAAAATGGCGTGATTTGGGTTAAAAACGGTGCGGACAAACGTAAGGCTACTTCTCGTGAGGAGATACAGCGATTGTTTAAGCAATCCGGTATGATTCATGCGGACGTAACTCTAGTCGATGGAGTCACCATAGCTGATCTTGATATGTCTTATTTCAAGGATTTTTTTCAAAAACGATATGGTAAATCTCTTGAAGACCAGGAAGTTCCTCTGGATCAGCTTATAACCAATCTCAACCTTGGTAAAGATGGCTTATTGAATATTACGGGGACGTTGTTGTTTTCTAGTTTTCCAGAAATGCATCTCCCTGCTTACATAGTCAAAGCTGCGGTTTTCCCTGGCACCAGCATTGCTACGGAAGAATACATCGATAGTAGAGATATTGTCGGGAAAATATCCGATATTTTTCAAAAAACTATAAATTTCATATTGGAAAACATCAAACATATTCAAGGAGAGCAGGGCGTCAACAGTATAGGAAAACCTGAAGTACCTCGGGTTGTCTTAGAAGAGCTTGTGGCTAATGCCCTTGTCCATAGAGATTATTTTATATCCGCTCCTGTGAGGGTGTTTGTATTCTCCGACAGGATAGAGATAATCAGTCCCGGACATCTGCCTAACAATCTGACGGTGGAGAACATCAAGGCTGGAAACTCCAATACCCGTAATCCTGTGTTGGCTTCGTTCGCCTATCAGATTTTGCCTTACCGTGGTTTTGGATCCGGGATTATACGTGCTTTGGCGCAGTATCCCGATATTGAATTTATCGATGATCGTGATGGTAATGTCTTCAAGTGTATTATATTGCGTCGTTAGGTTTCGAAAGATTTCCCCTTGACACCCTCTCATTCGGAGTATAAACTACCCAACAATCACGAATCGACTGGAGCGATTATCATGAAACGAATTCTTTCAGGACAAAACTGGTGGTGGCAGACCTACTAGTCTGCCGCCATTGCCCATAGATAGCATCACTTTTTAACGAGAGGCATTGGAGGCGGATCCCCCAAGGGGATTCACTTTTGATGCCTCTCGCCGTATTTTCAGCAATAAAAAAGGGAGAGGCCCGCAGGGGACCTCTCCCTTTTTTATTATGTTTTTTCATCAAAACGAAGGAGGTAGGGTATGAGCGCTTTCACGGAAGTCCCGAGTAGAGACGTCACGTCTGTCGACCTTTTCAGGTCCATGGCTGAAGAACACGATATGGTGCCGGTGGTCTGGCGAGGTCCCGCCGACGGGATCGATCCGGCCGATCTGTTTCAGGGGCTGAACCGCTCGGCCCTTGGGGCCTTTCTGTTGGAGAGCGGAGGTTCCGGACGGTACTCCTTCGTCGGGGTCGACCCCGAGAGGGCCTTCTCCGTTGACGACGGCGGCGAGTCCCTCAGGGCCGAGCTTGATTCCTACCTCGACGTGAGAAGGCCGAAGCTGGAGGGGCTCCCTCCCTTCTCCGGAGGGGTGGCGGGGTATTTCGGCTACGGCATGGCCGAGGCCTGGGAGCCCCTGTTTCACGGAACGGACCGCCGTTTAAGGAAAGAGGACACGGCGAGGGCGGTTCTCATGGGTTTTACCTCGGTTGTGGCAGTGGACCACGAGACCGACGAGATCTTCCTGATCCGAAACGTCCGCATCCCTTCCGGGACCTCGGAAAAAGAGGTCGAAGATCTGTACCGGTCGGCAGTCGATTTTCTTGGAGATCTGGCGAAAACGATCGATACCGTCGTTCCGGCGGAACTCCCGACCGGTCCGGCAAAGGTGGGCCCTATAGAGGCCGAGATGGACCGTAAAAATTTTCTGGAGATGGTGGAGAAAGGCAAGGAGCACATAGTGGCGGGAGACGTCTGTCAGGTGGTGCTGTCGCAGGCCTTCTCCGCCGATACGGATCTCTCCTCCGACGAAATATACCGGGCGCTCCGTGAGGGAAACCCGTCGCCCTATCTTTTCAGGATGGAGTTTCCCGGACTGGAGCTGATAGGTTCCTCTCCGGAGGTGCACGTGAAGCTTGAGAGGGGAAGAGCCCTTATCCGACCTTTGGCGGGGACCAGAAAGAGGGGCTCCTCGGAGGAGCGGGACCTTGAGCTGGAAGAGGAGCTTCGCACCGACGAGAAGGAGAGGGCCGAACACGTCATGCTGGTGGACCTTGCCAGAAACGATCTGGGCCGCACCTGCTCCTTCGGCTCCGTCGAGGTAACCGAGCTTCTGGGGGTGGAGCGCTATTCCCAGGTGATGCACCTGGTGTCGCAGGTGGAGGGTCGTATAAGGCACGACGAGACCGCCCTGGATCTACTGGAGACGTCCTTTCCCGCCGGGACCGTTTCCGGTGCCCCGAAGATAAGGGCCATGGAGATCATAGAGGATCTCGAGCCCGCCCCGAGGGGGCCCTACGCCGGAGCGGTGGGATACGTCGGTTTCGACGGCGACATGGATACCTGCATAGCCATAAGGACGATGAGCCGACGGGGCAACAGGATAACGGTCCAGGCCGGGGCGGGCATAGTCTACGACTCGGTTCCCGAGATGGAGTACATGGAGACGGAGAACAAGGCCAGGGCCCTGTTCAAGGCGCTTGAGAGAGCGGCGGAAAAGAGGTCGAAGAGATGATCTTGATGATAGACAACTACGATTCCTTTACCTGGAACCTGGTCCAGATGCTTTCCTCCTTCGACCGGGTGGAGGTGGTCCGAAACTACGGCCCCACCGTGAGTGATCTGAAGGCCATGGCGCCGGACCGGCTGGTGATCTCTCCCGGTCCCGGAACGCCTTCGGAGGCGGGAATATCCAAGGACGCCATAGGGACCTTCGCCGGAAAGATCCCGGTTTTGGGCGTATGTCTGGGTCATCAGGCCATGGCCGAGGTTTTCGGCGGATCGGTGGTCCGAGCGGACGTTCCCTGTCACGGCAAGGTGTCGCCGGTGTTTCACCGGGGGGAGGGGATCTTCGAGCAGCTTCCGTCGCCCTTCGGCGCCACCAGATACCACTCTCTGGTCGTCGAGGAGAGAACTCTTCCGCCGGAGATGCGGGTAACCGCCAGGACCGGCGACGGAACGATCATGGCGATGGAACACGAGAGGTACTCGCTTTACGGAGTCCAGTTCCATCCCGAGGCGGTGCTTACCGAGGCGGGAAGGCTGTTGTTGAAGAATTTCTGCGGACTGACGTCCGGCAAAAACGAGAGGAGATGCGACCGCTATGTTGAGAACTGCGCTTGAGACCTTGCTCCGCAGGGAGAACCTGACGAAAGACGCTATGGAAGAGGCCATGGACGGAATCATGGACGGCAGGGCGCCGGAGGCTCAGGTCGCCGCCTTTCTCACCGGACTGAGGGCCAAGGGCGAGACTGTGGAGGAGATCGCCGCCGCCGCCAAGGTCATGAGGGGCAAGGCCAGGGCGGTTTCCGTTCCGAGAGCGCCTCTTCTGGACATAGTGGGAACCGGCGGAGACTGCACCGGAACCTTCAACATATCCACAGCCGCCGCCATAGTGGCCGCCTCCGCCGGGGTTGCCGTGGCAAAACACGGCAACAGGTCCGTTTCCAGCAGATGCGGCAGCGCCGACGTCCTGGAGGCCCTGGGGGTTCCCTTTTTATCCTCTCCCGGATCGGTGGCGAAATGCATCGACAGGACCGGCTTCGGTTTTCTCTTTGCTCCGAATTTCCACAGAGCCATGAAAAACGTGGCCCCTATCAGAAAGGCCATGGGGGTGAGGACCATATTCAACGTCCTCGGTCCCCTCACCAACCCGGCCATGCCCGACCGGGAGCTCATGGGCGTCTTCTCGCCGGAGCTGGTGACTCCCATGGCGGAGGTCCTGGGTTCCTTGGGGATGAAGAGGGCCATGGTGGTCCACGGCCACGGCGGAATGGACGAGCTGTCCCTCTCCGGACCAAACAGGGCCTGCCTTTTCGACGATGGCGAGCTTATAGAGATGGAGATAACCCCCGAGTCGGTGGGGCTCTCCTCCGCCCCGATAGGTTTCGCCTCCGGAGGAGACGCCCAGGTCAACCGGGAGATAGTCCTCTCGATACTGAAGGGAAAGGAGGGCCCGAAAAAAGACGTCGTCCTACTGAACTCCGGAGCGGCCCTTTTCGTGGCAGGTCGGGTGGAGTCTATCGCCGCGGGGGTCTCCATGGCGAAAGAGGTGATCGACTCGGGCCTGGCGGGGAAAAAGCTCGAGGAGATCGCCGAGACCGCCCGTTCTCTGGAGGGTGCGGCGTGATACTGGACCGCATCGTCGCCAGGAAGGCGGAGGAGGTGGCGGCCCTGACCGCTCCCAGAAAATCCCTCTTCGAGGCCCTGGCGGTTTCGGGAATGTCCGTCATAGGGGAGATAAAAAGAGGATCCCCCAGCAAGGGAGCCTTCGCCCCGGACGCCGACCTTCCGGCAAAGGTGGAGGCCTACGAGAGAGGCGGAGTCGCCGCACTGTCCATACTGACCGACAGGGACTTCTTTCTGGGAGGCGAGGATGTGCTGTGCTTCCTACGTCCCGGTACGGATCTGCCCATACTTCGGAAGGATTTCCTGATCCATCCGGTTCAGCTGGAACAGAGCCGTCTCATAGGGGCCGACGCCGTGCTGCTCATAGCCGCCATACTTCCCGGAGACGGACTGAAGGAGATGATCTCCCAGACGGCGAAACTAGGCATGGAGCCTTTGGTGGAGGTCCACGACGAAAAAGAACTGCATCGGGCACTGGAGGCCGACGCGAAAATAGTGGGCATCAACAACAGAGATCTTAGGGACTTCTCCGTGGACCTCTCCGTCTCGGAGCGGCTTATCGGAGAGATGGCCCGCCTCGGTGCCAGAGACGGCCGTGTAGTCGTTGCAGAGAGCGGCATAGGCTCCGGCGAGGACACGAAAAGGCTGAAGGCCGCCGGGGTGGACGCCGTTCTGGTGGGAGAGGCGCTTATGAGGTCCGACGATCCCGCCTCGATTGTCGCCGAGCTGAGGGGAGCGCCGTGAAGATCAAGATATGCGGCCTCACCCGCAGGGAGGACGTGGAGACGGCCCTTTCCCTGGGGGTGGACGCCCTGGGATTCATACTGGCGGACAGCCCGAGAAAAGTTTCCCTGGAGGACGTGTCGAGTCTCGTAGGGGGCCTGCCTCCCTTTTCCTCCACCGTCGCGGTGGTGGCGAACCCGTCCGAGTCGGAGCTTGAGGAGATAGTCTCCAGCCGCCTTTTCGACTGCGTCCAGTTTCACGGTTCCGAGAGCCCCGAGATCGTGGCTTCGGTGCCCATAAAGACGATCAAGGCCTTCGGCATAGCCTCGAAAGAGGACCTGGACGAGGCCCTGTCCTACGGCGGAGCGGACTGGCTTCTGCTGGACGGCAGGGTCGGCCGGGCCACCGGAGGAACGGGCCGTCCCTTCGACTGGAAGATGCTTCGAGGCAGGGAAACAGGCCGACCGTGGATACTGGCGGGAGGGCTCGGACCGGACAATCTGGAAAAGGCGGTCAGGACCGCGATGCCTCCGGCGGTGGATCTGAACAGCGCCCTGGAGACCGCCCCGGGAATAAAGGACGGAAAAAAGATGGCTCGGGCGGTCGAGATCGTCAGAGCCCTTGAGGGAGAGGAGCTGTAATCATGAATAAAAAGGGATATTTCGGCCCATACGGCGGTCGCTACGTGCCGGAGACGCTTTTTCCGGCCCTGGAGGAACTGGATCGGGTCTACCAGGAGGTGCGGACCGACGGCGATTTTCAGGAGGAGCTTAAGGTACTGCTGAACAAATACAGCGGTCGCCCCACCCCTCTGTATTACGCCGAGAGGCTTTCCGACGCTCTGGGCGCAAAAATCTACCTCAAGAGGGAGGACCTGAACCACACGGGAGCCCACAAGATAAACAACGCCCTGGGCCAGGCACTCATAGCCCGCCGTCTGGGCAAGAAGAGGATAATAGCCGAGACCGGAGCGGGACAGCACGGCGTCGCCAGCGCCACCGCCGCCGCCAGATTCGGCATGGAATGCACCGTCTTCATGGGCGAGCTGGACATAGAGAGACAGAGGATGAACGTTGACCGAATGAGGCTACTCGGCGCCGAGGTGGTCCCGGTGTCGTCGGGAAACAAGACCCTGAAGGACGCCACCAACGAGGCCATAAGACACTGGGTCGCCCACGTGGAGGGTTGCCACTACATAATAGGCTCGGTCGTAGGCCCCCATCCCTACCCGTCCATGGTCCGAGACTTCCAGAGGATCATAGGCGACGAGACCAAAGAGCAGATCATGGCCGACGAGGGACGTCTGCCCGACGTCGTCGTTGCCTGCGTGGGCGGGGGAAGCAACGCCATGGGAATCTTCTATCCCTTCGTGGAGGACAAGTCGGTCCGCATGATAGGGGTCGAGGCGGCAGGACACGGGGTCGAGACGGGAGAGCATGCCGTCACACTGTCGGAGGGCCGGGTCGGCGTCCTCCACGGCAGCAGGTCCTATCTGCTTCAGACCGACGACGGTCAGGTCATAGAGCCCTACTCCCTATCGGCCGGGCTGGACTACCCCGGAGTGGGACCCCAGCACAGCTTCTTCAAGGACAGCGGCAGGGTTGAGTACGTCTCCGTAACCGACGACCAGGCCGTGGCTGCTTACGGCGAACTCTGTTTCCTGGAGGGGATAATACCGGCCCTGGAGAGCTCCCACGCTCTGGCCCAGGTCTCGGTTATGGCTCCGGAGCTGGACGAAAACACCATAGTGGTGGTGAACCTGTCCGGCCGGGGCGACAAGGACATGGATTCGGTGAGGCCGTTTCTTCTGAAGGAGGACGATCGGATATGAGAGACCTTAAGGTGATTTTCGACGGGGGAACCGCTCTGATCCCCTTCGTGATGGCGGGAGACCCGGACCTGGAGACCACCGTCAGCCTGGTGGAGGCCATGGTGGAGGCCGGTGCCGACGCGGTTGAGCTGGGCATGCCCTTTTCCGATCCGTTGGCGGACGGCCCGGTGATACAGGAGGCGGGGCAGAGGGCTTTGGCCTGCGGCACCACCCTGGAATCGGTGGTGAAAACCGCCGGAGAGATAGCCGGAAAGGTAGCGGTGCCGATCATACTGATGGGATACTTCAACCCGATCATGTCCTACGGGGTGGACCGTTTCGCCTCAGATCTGGCAGACGCCGGTGTGGCGGCGGTGATAGTTCCCGACCTGCCCTTCGACGAGGGAGACGAACTTCACCAGGCCCTTAAAAGTCGCGGTGTGACCCCTATACTCATGGTCTCCCCCAACATAGCCGATGACAGGCTGGCCGAGATAGGCCGCAGGGCCGAGGGGTTCATCTACTGCGTGTCCCTGCTGGGGGTGACGGGGCAGGGAAGCCTTCACGAGGGAATGGCGAGCTACATCGAAAGGGTGAGGCGTAACGTCTCGGTGCCTCTGGCGCTGGGGTTCGGAATAGACGGTCCGGAGAGAGCCGCACAGGTGGCCCCTCTGGTGGACGGCGTTGTGGTAGGAAGCGCCGTGGTGAAGGCGGTTCACGGTTCCGGCGGAGGCCCAAAGGGAGTGGCCTGCGGAGCCAAGCTGATAGGTGAGATAGCCTCGGCCATCGGCTAGACCTTTGTTCAACGATAGCATAACTAAGATAGATATTTTTAACTGATTCTGGCACAAAAAACGACTTTTTGTCGATAGAACTGCTGATATTGATTAAATAAACAACGCTGTGTTTTGTCGAGATGTGATTGACGTACAAGAGGTGGGGACTGTGCTAAACGGCAGAAGCCCTACCTCTTGGTTTATTTTGTGCAACAGTGATATCATCATAATCGGTTAAGCAGACAGCTATCTATAATCGTGTCTGATCAACGGCGTGGGGCTAATAAAACGGGAAAGAGGTGGGATTATGAATGACGATATAATCCTCTATAACACCCCGGAAGGAAATAAGAAAGTCGGCGTTTTGTTTCACGACGAAAATTTCTGGCTGACGCAGAAAGCGTTGGCTGAACTGTTCAATGTAAAGATACCGGCTATCAGCAAGCATCTAAAAAATATCTTTGTCTCCGGTGAACTGAACGAGGAAGCAGTTGTTTCCATTTTGGAAACAACTGCCGCCGACGGTAAGAATTACAGCACAAAATATTATAATCTTGACGCCATTATCGCCGTAGGATACCGGGTCAGCAGCTATGAGGCCACCCAGTTCCGTATCTGGGCGACAAAAACCCTGAAGGAGTTCATCATCAAGGGCTTTGTTCTGGACGATGAACGACTGAAACAGGGAAAACATTTCGGCAAGGATTATTTCGACGAGCTTCTGGAGAGAATAAGGGAAATCCGGGCCAGCGAGCGTCGATTCTACCAAAAAATCACCGACATTTATGCCCTCTCGGTGGACTACGACAGAAAAGCCCCTGTTACACAGGAGTTTTTCGCCACTGTTCAAAATAAACTTCACTGGGCCATAACCGGGAAAACCGCCGCTGAAATCATCTACGATTCGGCGGATGCGGAAAAAGTAAATATGGGGCTGACAACCTGGAAGCACGCTCCTGACGGAAAAATCCTGAAATCCGATGTGTCCGTCGCCAAAAATTATCTCAGCGAGGCTCATATAAGGGAATTGAATCGAATCGTGGCCGCCTACCTAGACCTTGCGGAAAATCGGGCTGAGCGGCAGATTGTCATGAAAATGAAGGACTGGGCCCGATTTCTGGACAGCTTTCTGGAGCTTTCCAGCTATCCTATCCTCGAAGACAGGGGAAAGATAAGTGCATTGAACGCAAGGTTGAAGGCCGAGCAGGAATACGACGTATATAGAGAGAGACAGGACCGGGAGTTTGTCTCGGACTTTGATCGGGAAATAAAGCGTATTCGAGATGCACAAGAAAGAGACGATAACCTATAGCTAATAGACGGGAAAGAGGGAGAAATATGGCGGAAAAAAAGACGAACGGCGCCAACCTTGGCTTTGAGAATCAGCTGTGGGCCGCTGCCGACAAGCTTCGGGGACATATGGACGCTTCGGAGTATAAACACGTGGTTCTGGGTTTGATCTTTCTCAAATACATCTCCGATGCCTTCCAGAGCAAGTACGCCGAGTTGGAGGCCATGAAGGAAACCGAGTACACCGACCCGGAGGACCGGGACGAATACGCGGCGGCCAACATCTTCTGGGTTCCCCAAGAGGCCCGCTGGAAAAGGCTACAGAACAGCGCCAAGCAACCGACCATAGGGAAAATAGTAGACGACGCTATGGTGGCTATAGAGAAGGAAAATCCGACCCTCAAGGGAGTTCTTCCCAAAGACTACTCACGTCCTTCTCTGGATAAATACCGTCTGGGGGAGCTAATCGACATAATTGGCAAGATCGGACTTGGAGACGATGAATCTCGATCAAAAGACGTTCTCGGCCGAGTATACGAGTATTTCCTCGGTCGTTTCGCCGCAGCTGAGGGCAAAGGTGGCGGGGAATTTTACACCCCTCAATGTGTGGTTAAACTGCTTGTCGGGATGATAGAGCCCTACAAGGGAAGGGTGTACGACCCGTGCTGTGGCTCCGGCGGCATGTTCGTTCAAAGCGAACGTTTCGTCGAAGAGCGAGGCGGTCGCCTGGGCGACATCGCCATATACGGACAGGAGTCCAACCCCACAACCTGGCGTATGGCTATGATGAACCTGGCCATAAGAGGACTTGACGCCAACCTTGGTCCCCACCATGGAGACAGTTTCCATAACGATCTGCATAAAGATCTGAGGGCCGACTTCATACTCGCAAATCCGCCCTTTAACATGAGCGACTGGGGGGGCGAACGTCTGAGGGAAGACTCACGCTGGGAATACGGCATTCCACCGGTGAGCAACGCGAACTACGCCTGGATTCAGCACTTTATCCATCACCTATCGCCCAACGGAATCGCCGGTTTCGTCATGGCGAACGGCTCCATGTCGACCAACACCAATACCGAAGGGGAGATCCGCAAGAACATGATCGAGGCGGACCTTGTTGACTGCATGATCTCCCTGCCGGGACAGCTTTTCTACACGACTCAGATTCCGGTGTGCCTGTGGTTTTTGACCCGCAGCAAGAGGAACGGGAGGTTCCGGGATAGGAGCGGGAGCACCCTTTTCATCGATGCCCGTAACCTGGGAAGCCTTATCGACCGGACCCATAAAGATTTTTCCGACGAAGAGATCGACAAGGTCGCCAGGACCTATCACGCCTGGCGGGGCGAGGAAGACACCGGTGAATATGAGGACCTGCCGGGCTTCTGCAAGAGCGCCTCTATCGAAGAGATCAGGGAACAGGGCTATGTGTTGACCCCTGGACGTTACGTGGGGGCGGCGGAGGTAGAGGACGACGGCGTTCCCTTCGAGGAAAAGATGGCCCAACTTTCCGCCACCCTCTACGATCAGTTCGCCGAGGCCAACCGGCTGGAGGCAGTGATCAGGAGGAATTTGGAGGTCTTGGGGTATGGGGAGTGAGTGGCGGAAAACAACAGTAGGCGAATTTTGCCCTTTAGCTTATGGGAAGAGTCTTCCTAAGAAAAAAAGAGGAAGTGGTTCCTACCGCGTCTATGGTTCAAACGGTTCCGTTGGTTTTCATAATAAACCCTTGATAGAAGGGCCTGGGATTGTGATTGGCAGAAAAGGTACTGTTGGTACGGTACATTATACGACACAGCCTTTCTGGCCTATTGATACGACATTTTATGTTATTAGAGCGGAATATAGGGATTTGCGCTACACCTATTATTTGCTTAAGTCTCTTGGTCTTTGTTCCATGAATGCAGATAGTGCGGTACCTGGCTTAAACAGGAATGATGTACACGCACGCAAGATATTTGTTCCTGAATTAGGCGAACAACAGGCTATCGCTCACATCCTAGGCTCGCTGGACGACAGGATTGAACTGAACCGGCGGATGAACAATACTCTAGAAACTATGGCTCGGACTATCTTCAAGTCATGGTTCGTGGATTTCGATCCGGTCCGTGCAAAGGTCGAAGGCCGCCCGACAGGTCTGTCTGACGAGATCGCCTCGCTCTTCCCCGATAGTTTCGATGATTCGGAGCTCGGAGAGATCCCGAAGGGGTGGAAAACACGTTCATTATATGATTCTGCAAGGTTCGTAAATGGAGCTGCTTATCGCAGTTCTCATTTTACAAATGAAAATGACGCATTACCTATAATAAAAATTGCTGAATTAAAAAATGGAATTTCTGGCCAGACCAAATTCACAAAGACAGAGCTTGACGACAAGTATAGAATCAGCAATGGATCTCTCTTGTTGTCTTGGTCTGGGAATCCTGATACTTCTATAGATACTTTTATCTGGTGTGGGGGTCCCGCTTGGTTGAATCAACATATCTTTCGTGTTCTTCCTCATAAAAAAATCGAAAAGCACTTTATCTTTTACCTTCTAAAATCTATACGCTCCTTGCTTGCTGAAATTGCGAGAAATAAACAAACTACGGGGCTCGGGCACTTTACTGGACGAGATATGAAGCAAATCTTGGTTGTACAGCCCCCTGAAGACATTCTTGCTATGTTTAATAATTCTGTGGGGTCTATTTTTGATCGATGGTATGAAAATCTTTTTGAGTCAAAATCTCTCGCCTCCCTTCGAGATACCCTGCTCCCCAAGCTCATCTCCGGAGAACTTCGAGTCCCCGATGCAGATAATTTTGTCGAAGAGGCTAAACTATGACAAGATCTCTTGACGATATTGCCCCTGCCTTCAAGGCGGCAGCAAGCCGTTGGCCGGATGCTCCTAATCTACAGGAGCATTATGTCGATCTTGTAACCACCTTTGAATGTAAAGGGTGTAGTATGATTGAATTGTGTAAATCTTTTGTGGAGTCAGTATGCATTACTGTTTTAAATGAATTGGGATACCCTGTGCCGTCAAACAGGCCATCAACCCAGACGTATTTAACTGTCGTGCTTGAATCCTTAGGGCTGCAAAACACGCGCGGGGCAAGCGTTTTTGACAAGGTTTTGTCGGCTTACAACAAATTAGCTGATGCATTGAACGAAGTGCGTAACCAAGAAGGCGGTATAGCCCACGGCAAAGATGGTTTTATTGATGCTATTAATGAAAGACACTCTAAAGTATATCTTTTATCAGCTGACACTATTATTTTCGTAATTTTGCAGGCGTATGATGGTAAAGATCCGTTTCTCCTGAAAACCCGGGAGCCGCACACTCGTTTTTCTCATTTGAATGAGCGAATTGATGCGGCGACCCAGATTGAGGCTGAAGTAGACGAAGATGGCGTTGTGGATTTGTCTTTTCAAGCGGGAACTCTTCGAGATGGTTTTAATCTTCGTGTTCCGGCAAGCGAGCTGCTGTACTGTTTAGATCGTCAGGCATATGTTGATGTTTTGGATGCGTTAGGGGGTGTTGTGATTCAAACCGAAGAAGAGGAAATGTCGGAAACAGAAGAGGTTTCTCCTGAAGAACCAGGTTTTACAATAAATCAAGAGGAAGTAGCTGTCGATCAAAAGGAATTTTTATCCCGGAAACCTCAAGTTGTCACCAGTTATCAAGGGAAATATACAGATCAGATTTCGTCTCTTTACGATTTTATTATTCATGATCTCTTGAGGGGTAATGATACTTCTGCCGCTCAAGTCGAAAATCTTACTTACAGCTTGCTCCGTGGTATGGAAGAGCTCGCGGTTATTGATTGGAATAAACGCAACTCTAGAGAGACTAAAGTTCGTCTTTTTGTTAAAAAATTAATAAAAATTTTTGGTTTAGAGGAAATTGACGAGAGTAGTGTTGAGCAAATTGTCGCATGGCTAACAATACATATCCCGGGAGACATGAGATGACTATAGTTGACGAAAACATTTTAGAGCAGACCACCCTGGAATGGTTTTTCTCGTTAGGTTGGCAAACGGCATTCGGGCCGGACATCGGTCCCGATGGTCCAGCCTGTGAGCGCCGGGGGTACGATCAGGTCGTACTTGTCGGAAGGCTTCAGGCCGCCCTTGAGAACATCAATCCTCATCTCTCCGCCGAGGCCGTCGAGGAGGCGGTCAGGAAAATCACTCTAACCGAATCTCCCCGCCTGATCGAGAACAACCGTCGTTTTCATCGTATGCTCACCGATGGGGTGGACGTGTCCTATATGCAGGATGGTATCGAGGTTCACGATAAGGTATGGCTTCTCGATCTCGAGGATCTGGAGAACAACGACTGGCTAGCGGTCAACCAGTTTACCGTTGTCGAGGATCGCAGAAATCGACGGCCCGATATGGTTATTTTCGTGAATGGCTTGCCTCTTAGCGTCATCGAGCTCAAAAACCCTGCGGACGAAAAGGCCACCATCCGTCATGCCTTCAACCAGCTCCAGACCTATAAAAAAGATATTCCGAGCCTGTTTATCTACAACGAAATGCTCATCGTATCCGATGGATTGGAGGCCCGAAGCGGAACTCTCTCCAGCGGATGGGATCGGTTCGCTCCGTGGCGCACCGTAGACGGCGAAGATGTCGCTCCTCGAGGTTCTCTGGAGCTTGAGGTTCTGCTCAAGGGGATTTTCGAAAAGCGGAGGTTTCTAGACCTCGTGCTGAACTTTGTGGTGTTCGAGGACGATGGGGCTTCGATCGTCAAAAAAACGGCGGCCTATCACCAGTTTCATGCGGTGAACAAGGCGGTTAAATGCACGTTATCCGCCTGCGGTATCGATGGCAATCCCAACCTGCTGTACGCTCGCTTCCCGGAACACGACGCCAATAACCCTTTTAAACTCCGTGGGCTCAGGGTATCCTCCGGGTCTGGATCCGCTCATTTCGGTGGTCGCCGTATCGGGGTGATCTGGCATACCCAGGGAAGCGGCAAGAGCCTTTTGATGGCCTTTTTCGCCGGTAAGATTATTCGCCATCCCGACATGGAAAATCCCACGTTGCTGGTGATAACCGATCGGAACGACTTGGACGATCAGCTCTTCGGCACCTTTTCGTCCTGCCGTGACCTTTTGCGGCAGACACCGGCTCAGGCCGAAAGTCGGGAGCATCTTCAGGAGCTTCTTCAGGTTTCCTCCGGAGGGGTTGTCTTTGCCACGATCCAGAAATTTTTGCCCGGAGGAAAGGGGCAGCGATACCCTGAGCTATCCAGTCGCCGGAATATCGTGGTTATCGCCGACGAGGCTCATCGCAGTCAGTACGACTTCATCGATGGATTTGCACGACACATGCATGACGCTCTGCCTAACGCTTCTTTCATCGGGTTTACCGGCACCCCTATCGAACGAGGCGACCGCAGCACTCCTGCGGTCTTCGGCGACTACATAGATAAATACGACATTTTGAGGGCTGTGGAGGATGGCGCAACCGTACCTATCTTCTACGAGGGCAGGCTCGCTAAGATAGAACTGCGAGAAGAGGAAAAACCGACTATAGATCCGGAGTTCGATGAGATTACCGAGGGAGAGGAAGAGTCCTACAAACAAAAGCTGCGCACCAAGTGGGCCGCCCTCGAGGCGATGGTAGGGACGGAAAAGCGAATCGCACTTGTCGCTGAGGATTTGGTAGCCCATTTTGATGCCAGGCTACAGGTGCTGGACGGCAAGGCTATGGTGGTCTGTATGAGCCGCCGAATCTGTGTGGAGATGTACGATGCTATCGTAAAGCTGCGCCCCGATTGGCACAGCGAGGACGACGATAAAGGGACGGTGAAGATCGTCATGTCCGGCTCCGCATCGGATTGTGCCGAATGGCAGCCTCATATTCGGAGCAAAGCTCAACGTGAGGCCCTGGCAAAGAGGTTCAAGGATCCGAGCGATCCTATGAAGGTGGCTATAGTTCGGGATATGTGGCTGACGGGCTTTGACTGCCCCTCTCTGCACACCATGTACGTCGACAAGCCGATGCGAGGGCATGGCCTCATGCAGGCCATAGCCCGGGTCAATCGAGTGTTCAAGGATAAACCTGGTGGTCTGATCGTCGACTATCTCGGTTTTGTGGAGCAGTTGAAACAGGCCCTGGTCGACTACACCGAAGCGGGCGGGCGAGGTAAGGCGGCCATCGATCAGGAAGAAGCCGTCCAAGTGATGTTGGAGAAGTTCGATGTCGTTTCGTCCATGTTTTACGGTTTCGACTACATCTCTTTTGTCGGGGCGGAGCCAGGAAGGCGTATCGCCGGTATCGCCGCCGCCATGGAGCACGTTCTTCAGTTGGATGACGGCAAAAAACGCTATTTGGCGGAGGTTACCGCTCTCTCCAAGGCTTTCGCCCTCGCCGTGCCCCATGATAAAGCCCTTAAAATTCGTGACGATGTCGGGTTTTTCCAGGAGGTCCGATCCGGTCTGGCAAAAGCTACGGTGGAGGGCGAGGGAAAGAGCCCGGAGGAGATGGACACCGCTATTCGTCAGCTGATATCTAGGGCTGTTACGTCGAACGAGGTTATCGATATTTTCGATTCCGTTGGGCTGAAAAAACCGGATGTCTCGATTCTCTCCGATGACTTTCTCCAGGAGGTTCGGCAACTTCCTCACCGGAATCTGGCTGTGGAGCTGCTTAGAAAACTCCTAAACGACGAGATCAGGGCAAGGTCCCGTAAAAACGTCGTCCAGGGGCGGTCCTTTGCGGAGATGTTGGAGAAGGCCATTCGAAAATATCAGAATCGAGCTATCGAGGCCGCACAGGTGATAGAGGAACTCATCAATTTGGCCAAGGATATGAGGGAGGCTCTGCGTCGTGGCGAAAGGCTGAACATGACCGACGATGAAGTCGCCTTCTACGATGCCCTTGAGGTAAACGACAGTGCGGTGAAGGTTATGGGGGATGACACGTTGAAGGCTATCGCCCATGAGTTGGTCGAGGCGGTCAGACGAAACGTAGGCATAGACTGGGCCGTCCGGGAAAATGCCCGTGCCCAGATACGGGTTATCGTAAAAAGGATCCTGCGGAAATACAAATATCCACCGGACAAACAGGAAAAAGCGACCCAGACCGTTCTAGAACAGGCGGAAGTCCTCTGCAAAGAGTGGGCGACGGCTTGAAGAGGTTGTTAAGTGTTCAAGAAGCAGGGCTTTCGCCATAAACGGCGGAGGCCCTTGTCTCTTGGTCTATAATGATTTTTAGGAATTGGAGCGGGAAGCAACTGTTTCCATTTTGGAAACGGTTCGCCGTGATGGGCTCCGGATCCACCGTTTGATAAGCTGCGTGATATTTGGCTATGGTTAGCATCTGCGAAGTAGGAGTTGATGAAAATTCCTAGTAAGAATAAAATCAGAGGTAACTATTTTGAAGCAAAAATAGCAAAAACTCTTCAGAGTCATTTTGGCTTAACTGATCATGAATGTCATAGGGCACAGGCTTCTGGAAATTTTCGAACGGAATATGGCGATATATATTTTAAAAACCAAGAAAGGCATCCACTGATAGTGGAATGCAAATACAGAAAGGAAATTTCATTAGATTGGTTTTTTCCGGATTTTAACCCTTACGTTTTATCCTGGGTAGACCAGGCAAAAGAATCAGAGAAAAAATTCAAAGCGAAATTCCCGTCTTTGAGCTTTCTGTCTATCTTGATAGCCGCTAGGCCAAATCAGCGGGACGGGTATGTTATGATATTGAATAACTCATTAAACATACCGACCCCAACTAAGAGGTTTGTAGTGGATGGATATGAAATAACGACGATGTCAAACCTGTTAAAAACCTTGCCTAAGGAGTTTTGATGGTCTTTTCTGTAGAGGTCCCGGAGTCATAGCACTCCGGGACCTTTTTCTTTCAGAAACGCCAGGAACCGATCGGCCCATTCGGGGTCGAACTGGGTTCCGGAACAGCGGCGTATCTCCTCCATTGCCTCCTCGTGGGTCATCGATTTCCCGTAGTATCGGTGGGTCATTGCCTCGTAGGAGTCCACCAGGTTCATTATCCTGCTTTCCAGAGGAATGCCCTTTCCCGATACGGCGTCCTTCCTGAAGGGGTAGCCGGTTCCGTCCCATCTCTGGTGGTGGTGCAGTATGGCGTCGGCCAGGTCCGAGAGGGTGGGGGCGGCTATCGCGATCCGGTAGCCTATCTCAGGATGGGCTCGGACCTCCTTTTTCTCATCCTCGGAAAGTGGGCCGGTGTTGCCCAGTATGCTGGGATTAACCCCTACCAGGCCGATATCGTGTATCCCGGCCAGGCGGATCATCCTCTTACGGAAGATCTCGTCCACCTCGTCTATGGTCGGAACGAAGGCCGCCATGATGTAACGGCATCTTTCCATGTGTCCTACCTTGCGGCCCTCCCTTGTGGATATCATCCTCAGGAAGAAGGTCAGTATGGCGTCTCTGGCGTCGTCTCTCTGGGTTTCCTTGCGTGCGTACATACTATCGTCGGCGTCCTTGGCGATCTCCTCTATGGACCTTCTCGATGCGTTGCCTATGGCTATCCCCCATGCCATCTGAAGTGGTATTCCCTCGTCCAAGTTAACCGTCGCCATGCTCGCCTTCAAGTCTGCCCCGATGTCCCTTTCTTCCGGGCTGTTCGGCACCAGAAGGGCGAACTCGTCGCCTCCCAGCCTGGCCACGGTGTCTCCCGGTTGGGATACGTCTTTCAACGCCGTTGCGGCCTTGTTTATGAGTTTGTCACCCCACTCGTGTCCCAGGGCGTCGTTGACCAGCTTTAGTCCGTTGACGTCGCACATGGCGATCGCCACGGGATCCTGGTCTCCATGACTGAGCCGGGACATCTCCTCCTCGAAGTATCGTCGATTATGGAGCCCCGTCAGGGCGTCCCTGACGCTCATCTCCCTGACCTCTTGGATGGATTTGCAAACCTGATCCTTGAGGTATTCCACGCTCTCCCAGATCCGCTTTAACTCCAGTGGCATGCCCGATGGGGGGATGGGGGTCGGAGCGTAGTTCATCTCCGAGGCCGAGGAGAGCTGTCGTTGAATTTTATCTATGGATATGGTGACGCTGCGAGATAGCAACAGGAAGAAGATCATTCCTAATACCACGGATGATATCAGTATTTTGATATGTGTTTTCGCTATGCGACTTGATCCGGCTTTGATCTCGTCCATATCCAAGACCACACCTACAAAAAGATTCCCGTGGGCAAGAGGCGCTATCTTGAGCATTTGTTTCTTTCCGCTATCCGAGGTGTTGTCGATTAAAAGTCCCTCTTCGTCTTTTACCTCATCGGGGGAAAAACAAGGGGTTGCCTCCGAAAAGTTCTCTCCTAAGGGAACTCCGTTGTAGTCGAAAAGCCGGAAAGATCCCCCTTCTCCGAAAATGTGATCTTTTGTCAGATTTATGAGATTGGAGAGTCTCACGGAGCCCAATATGACTCCTTCGAATATCCCATCTATGATTAAGGGAACAGAGAAACCGATAAATTTTACCGATTTTTCGTCTTTTGCTTGGATGACCGAGGTTATATAGGGAAGTCCTTCCTGTCCCGCCTTGAAATATTCTCGGTCCGATATATTGAACTGTTCTTCGGAGATATCTCCGTTCTCGCTGTCCAATACGGGGTTCCCGTCTCGATCGAAATAGAGCAGTTTGGCCAGGTCGGTTCTGTCTTCGGCCATTGCCTTTAGGTCTTCCGCCATGGCATCGAGATCGAGGGATTGGACGGAACGGAGTTTCGATGCTGCCTTTATGTCCTCCATTATGTTTAGGTCGAACCAGCGGGTCATATAGTTCGTCTGGAGTTCCAGGGCGTTATTTAAAGTGGTTAGCGCCAGGTCGGTCTCTCTGTCGCTTTCGTTTTTTACGAATATCGCGATAGGCAAGGTTGTCACTAATATCAGAATGACCATTATCACTATAAAGGTGTTTTTTACGCTTCTAGATAGGATGAACATAGGATTCCTCCTAATGGTTTTCTTTTTTCTCTGGCAATATTCGTTCTAGTTTTATTCTACACCTATTATTCTTTAGGTACGATGACATCGGAGGGGTAGGATCCTAACACCCTCATGGATAAACAGGACTTCCTCATGGCTTCCAGGGCGTCGGATATCTCCGGATTGGAGGAACTGCCCATCATGTCCAGAAAGAACAGGTACTCGAAGGGGTTGCCCTGCATTGGGCGGGACTGTATGGCAGTCAGGTTCACCCCTGCCGTACGAAGAGGGTCCAGCGCTCCCAGGAGGGATCCCGGCCTGTGGGGAACGGAGAAGAGTATGGAGGTTTTCTCCCCCTCGGATCTGGTCGAACCCTTGGGGCCTACCACCCAGAACCTGGTCCTGTTGTGGGATCTGTCCTGTATGTCCCTGGCAAGTATATCTATTCGGTTTACCTCCGCCGCCTTGGCGCTGCACACCGCCGCCGTTCCCGGTTCGGACGAGGCTATGGCCGCTCCGTGGCTGGTGGTGGCCACCGGTTCCTTTTTCGCCCCCGGTAGTTTTTCCTCCAGCCAGAGTCTGCACTGGGCCAGGGCCTGGGGGTGGGAGACCACCCGTTTTATCTCCGAGAGAGGCGAGGCCGAGGCAAGGACGTGTCTTATAGGAAGGCTCACCTCCTGGATCACCGTCATTTCCGGTCCTGTCTCGGAGAATCCGTCCAGGGTCGCGTAGACCGTTCCCTCCACGGTGTTCTCCACCGGCACGAGCCCGAGGGAGGCCCTGCCGGTCTCGACCGCCCTGAACACCTCTCTGGGACCGGACACGAACAGAGGGTCTATAGAGGATCCCAGGGCTCTCTCCATGGCTTGCTGAGAGTAGGATCCCTCGGGGCCCATACAGGCCACGGTCGGCCTGCCCTGGACCGATCGACAGAGGGATATTATCTCTTTGTGTATGGTGGACAGGGACTCCCGGTCCAAGTCGGGGTTCATATCGCTGAAACGGCGTATGATCCGCTCTTCCCTGGCCGGGTCGTAGACGGGGCCGTCTCCTTTGGCTCTGCCTATCTCTTTTGCCGTCTCCACCCGTCTCGCCAGCAGCTCCGCTATGCCTTTGTCCAGTTCGTCTATGGTCGTCCTGAGTTCGTCCAGCCTGTCCTTCAACTCTATCACCTGTTCTTTCCGGAGTTTTTCGCGTCTACGAGATCTATTTGTCTATCTCGCCGGAGCTATTCAGTGCCCATCGGGCCGTCATCGGGCCTATGAATTCGTGTATTACCGTGCAGCCTATGATGACGTTTATCAGAGTGTCCGCAAATGGGGCCATCTCTGGAAATCTCTTTAGGGTCAACGCCAGGCCGATCACTATGCCGCCCAGGGGGATTAGCCCTCCTATCACGTATCGACAGGTTTTGCCGTCCACCCCTGTGAGGTCGCCCCCTCCGTAGATTCCCGCCGCCTTGCCCAACACCCTTAGGAGCACGACCGCCGGAATGAAGGCCAGGGAGGACAGAAGCGACGGCATGTCGAGGGTCATTCCGCTCACGCAGAAGAAGATGAGGAATACCGGCTCCTCCAGGGTGGATTGGACGAAGTCGAAGATCTCGTCGGAGCGATTGTTGGCGTTGACCACCCATATTCCCATGACCATGGTGGCCAGAAGTTCGTCGGCTTTCAGCGCTTCCGCTACACCGAAGCAGGCCATAAGCCCTCCTACGAGCACTATGGTGAGTCCTCCGCCTCCCTCGCTGTCCAGGGCCTTCGAGCTCATTCGGTCGACCATTATGCCGAAGACGCATCCCACGGCGGCGGAGAGGAGTATAGTCCAGAGAGGCGAGATCACCACCGAGAAAAGGGAGAGTTCTCCTCCTCCCATTATCGTCCTGGCCAGAGCCAGAGCCAGACCGAAGTTTATTATTCCGAAGCCGTCGTCGAAGGCGGATACTCCCAGTATGGTCGAGGTCACAGGTCCCTTCGCTCCGTACTGGTGGGCCACGGCTATCGTCGCCGCCGGGTCGGTAGGAGAGACCAAACCACCCATCAGTATGGAAAAGGCCAGCACCGCTGGGGTTCCGGAGATGCCGAAATGGGACCCGAAGAGCACGCAGAAGGGAATCATCCCGAGTATCACCGCCAGAAAGGCCCCTTCCGCCTCCAGAACCGTCATTGCCACGATGCTTTTGCCGAGGGAGCGTATTTTATCTATAGCCAGAGATCCCCCGATCTCGAAGGTTATGACGCACAGTAGCACGTTCACCATCGTGTTAGTTCCCGCTATGGCACTTTGGGGAACCAGGCCGAAGACGGTGGGGTTCAGTATCAATCCCGCGGCGAGATAGCCAGTTATCTTGGGAAGCCCGGCCTTCACAGCCAGGTGTCCCAGGAAGTAGCCGAAGAAGATCACCAGTCCCATGCCGAGCAAGGGGTCCTGCATAAAGGGAAAGTCCATATAGCCGTCCTCCGTTCTCGTGGTTTTGCCGACCATTCTACATCATGGAAGGACGATGGTGACGATAGGACCTTCAGGGTGTAGGATACTGGAGAATCTTTATCAACAAGAGAGGGGTCTTTATCTTGAAGTTCGATACAGCGACTGTCGTAAGCTATTCTCCCACCGGGACGACCACGAGGGTCCTGAAGGGGATCGTGGAGGGGATGAAATCGAACCTCTCCCTTGTGGACGTAACATCGCCGAAGGTTAGAAAGACGGCCGTGCTTCCCGAGGGAGACGTCCTGCTGGTGGGGATGCCGGTATATTCCGGCAGGATCGCCAAAGAGGGGCGGGCTTTGCTGGAGAAACTCCGGGGAGACGGACGGCCCGCCGTAGCCGTGGTGGTCTACGGCAACAGACACTACGACGACGCACTGTTGGAGCTCGGGGATATCTTGAGGGAGAAGGGGTTCAAGGTGATAGCCGGAGCGGCCTTCATCGGAGAGCATTCCTTCGCCGACGAAAAATATCCGACCGCCATAGGCAGGCCGGACGGCTACGATCTGCCCGTGATACGGTCATTCGGGGCCAAGGTGGCCAAGATGCTTGGCGCCGCCGATTCCGTCTCCGAGCTGCCAGAGGTGGATCTGCCGGGGAATAGGCCCTACAAGGTTCCCTCCACCATGCCGGAGGGCTCTCCCGTAACCGACGTGGAGACGTGCGTCCATTGCGGAAAATGCGCCGCGGTCTGCCCCGTAGGGGCGGTGGATCCGAAGGACCCCAACGCAACCGACGGAGTGGCCTGTACCTTCTGCTGCGCCTGCGTGAAGGCCTGTCCTACCGGTGCCAGGGTGCTGAGGCTGGAGCCTGTGGCCTCTCTGGGAAAGAAGATGTGGGACAACTTTTCCTCCCGTCGAGAGCCCGAGTTTTTTATGCCGACACCGTCGAAAAAATAATAATTAAGGAGTTTTAGGCGATGAGCTTGCCTGTCGTAAGTTTCTTTATCTTGATTGTCGCTGTCGTTATGACCATGGTGGGAAAGGGAGGAGGTAATTTTTACGTCGTAATCTTGGCTGTCGCAGGTGTTCATATGCACGAAGCTGCGACGACAGCCCAGTTTATCCTCTTTTTCGCATCGGTGGCTGCGATGATCGTGTTCCAAAAGAATAAATCAGTATCGTGGGTGTTAGCTATTTTAGTAGGCGGCGTTACCGCGCTTTCCGCATTAGGAGGAGGTTACTTTATGGTGGACCCCATTGTCAAGACCATTTTTTAGCCTAGATTAGTTTAGGTCAGACTGCTATAGGTCTTCCTTTCCGAAGTAGATCTCCTGCGGTGTC